>JACRND010000164.1 GCA_016234975.1 Nitrosarchaeum sp.
GTCTTTTTTGAGATCCTCAGGTGTGGATTTTAGTACAAAATCAATTAGCGAGATTCCTTTTGGCAAGGTCTCGGGGTTTTTTGCATATACTGAATAAACAGAGATGGCATTTGATATCACAACTAAGAGCCGTTCCCTGCTTGTTAGTGCCATTATTCTGGTGATATTATGGTGTAATTTCTAGTCTTATTTTCGTCTGGCGCGAAATATTCTCTCTATGATAAGGCCGACTACTACCACACTTAGCACCACTATTATGGAGACATAGATGTCAATTGTCGGCTCTCCAGTCGGAGTATTTTGGTATGAAAACATTGTAGATTCCCCTCCCATTGGCGGTACAACGTCTGGTTGTGGAGATGGTGCTTGTGATGTATCAAAAGCATCTGGTCCAATCTCCTCACCTGAATTGAATTCCCCTGATGGTGGGGCTTCTGCAGGTGGTGTCTCTGTGGATTCTGGTGCGGATTCTGATACCGGAGCATCCATTGTTGGCTCGGATGACTTTAGTGCTGGTGCTGTTGTTCTAGCAGATTCATCTGCGGGGGCCATCATCTCGACGCCAGAATGTGTTGGGGATGGTTCAAGTGTAATTCTATTATTTTGCTGGATGAACTGCGATGAGAACCAAGCGGCAATTCCTGCACCTCCAATTGTTGCAAATCGGTATATTCGATTAAACGAGTTGAACAATGATTTTGATGACTTTGCCTTCTCCGACATGCCAGACGGCAATATCACTATGGCAAATTTGTCGATGGTGTAAAATTTCATGTCGTGTGATTTGGTGTTCTTGCCAGTCTGAGATATTTTGACCACACCGGCATCCTGCATTTTCTTTAGGTGATACAGTACCAAGGGTAATGAGATTTCAGTTTTCTGCGCAATTTGGTTTGCAGTCATGGATTCATTGAACAGTAACTTCAGAATTGATCTAGACGAATCTGAGCTGAGTAGTTCGCCTACTGCCTTTATTCGGTCATCGTCAGTTGAGAGAATCTCTATTTTGTCGTTAATTCCCATTGGATCTTCTGCGTCGCCCATAAGTCAAAACCGGTTAAATGTATCGATATTAAAATTTTCGATTCAATCATACCATATCAAATATGTTTTCTGTTTGTTGATACCAAAAACTAAACGTAGGTTTTGTGTTCACACCACAAATGAATCTATAAACCCAATATTCTTGCAAACAATTTCACAAAGATGTAATCCGTACCCTGCATATCGATATTACACACAAAATTTTGCAGAATTCTACCTCAAATGTTTAGAATATCAGTATGCACCGTCAAGACTTCATTAGAAATTTGTTCAGAACTGAGTAGAATGTAGCAGAAATTGTTATTTTTTAATAACCAATGCTGTTGAAAAATTCTGATATTTGCTTATTGCATAAGTTATTTTGTCAGCAATTTCAGGAATTAAATTTACACATTTTCCACATTTTGGAATGGTCATGTCTGCACTATAATCCACTTTATCAATGCATTTACCGCATTTCCTGCAATGNNNAATGAAGTGTTCTGGTGTCATAGATGTTCATCTGAGTGGATTTATCAAAGTAATTTTTAGTATTTTGTTAATTATGGCAATGTGATCTGCTTCAACTTCAGTTGTCATGTAAATGATGTGTTCGTGATCAATGGGTATTGTTATTCGCTTGATTTTTTCATATTCTGCCATTGCATATTTGCCAGCTCCAATGGAACCAGTAAATTTCATTCTTAACCTCCATGCTTCTATTGCATGTCGTATGGATTCGCGTTCTTCTGTTGGTGTGAGATAATTGGACAAACCTTCACGCTGTCCTCCAAACATCAATCTACCGTCAGTATCCACTATTGTAACGAATCGGATTTTAGGATCAATATTCATTATGAAGTTGTAAAGATTTTTGTAATCGGTATTGGCAATATGTTTTTCCATCATGGGTTTCAATACATATCAGTTGATAATGCGTACAAACTACGTCTTAGCAACTAACGATTTTGCAGACTTGAAATCAGGCAGTGTTTTCACCTAATGTTTGATTGACAGTAACTCACAATCACACTCATCGTGTTTACCGCAATATGGACACGCGCAGCCACAAATCATTAACGGCCTATCGCAAGTAGGACATTTAGTATATTCTGCAAAATCTTCCCTTATTCTATATCACCTCTACAGACACTGCGTAATCAAAAAATTTAAAGTAGTTTACACAAAAACTAAAAATTTGTTTAAGAATTCATTTAATTCATAAACATTATGATCTATCTAAGAATCGTAAACATTTAGGAAATTATTGAGTCATCTGGCTGAAACCAATCGTACAGGTTATAATCCAAGTTTTCACACTCGTTATAAAAAACATGAATGAATGTTAACTATTTGTGGCGTGAATCTTTTATTTTACAAATCGCAATGAGGGTTGGCAGCAGTCTGCTGAATAATAACGCCAAATTCGATGAAAAAGGTTTGGTGGATGTATCAAGATCGGTAGATCTTCGTCTGGTTTTCAGATGATTGCTGTCCAAAATTTGCACAAAAATAAACAGGTGCATGCTCATGAAATGTCAGCTAATCTCGATTTCCTCTCTGAGACGTTCTTCTTCTAGTACCATAATTTTCAACCGCATCAAGTCAGAGTATACTTTGTCTGGTGGCAGACAAGATATCAGTTCGTCTAATCTTTCCAACAAGGACACGATTTCATCTGTTGTCAATTGTGATAACCGTCTTTCTATATCGGATTGCTCTGTTAGTTTAGTTATTTTCTTTTCATCTAATGAATCATGTCTTAGCATCTTGAGATCTTATGCTTAATCATCATATATTAAGTAAATTTGTTAATTACTTTATTTTTATTAGATTAATTGAATAGTTATCAAATGAATTTTAATAAAAAAGAGTGTTTCTCTTAAATAAGTTTGCGATGTATGAATATGGTTGACAATAATAGAAATTGAGATGTGGGTTGGATTTTACATGTTGATGATTATGCTTTCATACTTGATCCTAACATCAGATGAAAAACAATCAAAAGTAAAACATGATGATGTTTAGCAGAGAAAAGCTCATTGTATGATTTCAAATTATGAAAACCTGTGTGAAACACTTTTTGAAATTGATCCCAAGATAAGATATGTAGCAATTTATCACAAAAGCGGACATTGTATGTGTGGTGGAATGCGTGACGGTTTAGAGGCGTTATTGCCACCAGAGGAGCTAACAAAATCTGCAATACACACAATCCTCAGATGGGAGACCCGTAATGCGCTTTCAACGTTTATCGGTAAAGGAAAGTATTCAATGGCTGAATATGAAAAAATCAAACGGATAACAATTCCATTAAACCAAGCAGAATTACTTTTAATATCAACAGAGATAAATGCAAATCATAATCTCATTATTTCCAAAGTCTTGAGCATTCTAACAGAAAATTTTAGTTGAAAGAACCTTTCTTTTCAATTCATTACTTCTATTCCTAATAGTAACACTGGTTATTTTTGCGATTGCCGTGATCTTTTTGTGCGAGTAGTGTTCTCCCATATCAATTCCTGCCAAATAGATTGCAGCTGCTGCGAGTCCCATTGGGTCCTTGCCTGCAACAATGTTGATTTGCTCTGCTTTTTGAAGAATTGCAATGGCGTGACGCTTAACTTTTTCAGAAGCCCCAATGCTGTTAGCAATTCGCACGACACATTGAGACAAATTCACAGTCGGCATTGT
>JACRND010000175.1 GCA_016234975.1 Nitrosarchaeum sp.
TTTGGACATTGGGGTCCTCTTTACTTTCATGATTCTGTAAAACAAATGAACACACTTCACCAGCTACTCGGTGTATCTCTAAATGATGGAATTGGTCATTCTGAAGCAGAAAAAAACGGACTATTGTCAAAAAAACCCTGGGTAATGGTAGCGCCAATGATGTCTGAAAAGAATCAATTTCTCAAAGATATGAAATCAAAATATGGTGCAGTAACTATTGGTTTTAGTGGCTGGGCACAATCTACCCGATTTGCATTTGGAAGGCGTTCTGATTATTCAATTCCAATGAGTGATCATTGCGATTTTAATGAACTGGTAGACATGGTGATACGTTCAGGGGCAGAGCAGGTTTACACAATTCATGGATTTGTTGAGGAATTTGCCGAACATCTAAGGAAAATAGGAATTAGCGCACAACCATTACGTGAAAATTCTCTGGATGATTTTATTTAATTTGAAAATTTTCCACAATCACAATCTAAAACCAAACATGTTTCAGAATTTCTAATGTGATCATGTGAGAAATGCTTACACTTTTCATTTTTACATATTCTTCTTTGTGCTTCTCTTTTTACTACTGCCTGTGCAATTGAATTTGCTTTCTCTTTTGAATATCCTTTTTTGTCCATGTAATAATGGACAATTCTGTTATATAATAAATCTGGATTGAATTGTTTTTCTAACAATTACTTGCCCCCTTGCGATGGAATGTAATGCAAGGTTATGGTTGAACGAATTTTTTGAATCTTTCTAATTTTGCTGGTAATTACTTGATCAAGTGTTTCTTTAGTATCTGCTTGCACCTTGCAAAAAACATCATAGATTCCATATGTTCCTCTGACTTCTTTTACTTCTGGAATTTTCATTATCTCTTTTATAATTTGTTCTTCTGAACCCAAATCACATTGTATCAAGATATATGCTATTTCCATGTACTATCCTCTGATTCTTCTCCTTCTATAATCTGTTTCTTCATGACAGTTACATATGCAGGATGGCTCCTCACATTTACTCATGCTTTTTTTGTTCATAATACAATATGGCAATTATGGTATTTCAAGCAAGCCTATTTTCAATTAAAAATTTGTTTATTTTATGTCTATATTTTAAACAATTATAGAATAATTTTTACAAATTTTTAGTCATTGTTTAAGTATGTGCAGGATATTCTTCTGACATGTGCGAAACTCTTGACGAAATTCATGATGCACAATTGGCTGCAGTTATAGCTAAAATGAGAAAAGAAAAGGCAAAAATAGAAAAACAAGTTCTGTGCAACTAAAAATTTATTTCAATATTACGCCTATATCCATAAGATTTGTGTGGGTAAAATCTGTTCTAATATTGCTTTTCTGTTTTTGAAAAAATCTTCCAGAGTCACTATTTTTTAAGAATTCTTTTATTATTGATTCGTCTATTTTGATATTCTCTGTTATAGCTCCCGCAAAAAATGTATTTCCATCTATTCCATCTGTCCCCATCGAAGAGATTACCATTTTTTTTAAATTTTGTGAATTCTTTAAAATTCTTAAAACTAATTCTTGATTTCTTCCGCCTGATCCTTTTCCAATAACTTCAACTGTAGTTTCACCACCAAAAATGAGGCAACTTTTTTGCTCATCTGGTATGTTCTCCATAATTGTTTTTGTAGCATCTTTTATGTTGCCAAACACCTGTATTGTTTTTATCTTATATCCCAACTCTTTGGCCTTGAACTCCATTGCTTTTAGACAATTTTTGTTATTTGCAATAATGTAATTTTTTTTGCTTTTTTTGGGGTTTCGGGAATTTTTCCTTTAAATCCATCTTCTAATCTCTGCAGAATTTCAAGTGGAATTTTATTTTTTAATTTGTATTTGTTGATTATGTTTAGTGCATCTAGAAAAGTAGTGTTGTCCATATATGTTGTTCCCGATGCGATAGATGAAAGATCATCTCCTTCCACATCTGACATCACAAGTCCAATTCCATGGCATCTGATGTTTTCAACCAGTCTGCCTCCCTTTATTTTTGATAAGTGCTTTCTAATACAATTGAACTCTTGAATACTGGCTCCTGATTTTAACAACAGATTGGTTACATAGATTTTGTCATCTAGTGTTATGTCATCTGGAATGGCAAGTAGTGATGATCCTCCACCTGAAACCAAAAATATTACCAATTCACCATCCCTTCTATTTTGGAGAAACTTTGTTACTTCTTTTGCAGCCTTTACGCTTGTTTGATCTGGTTTAGGATGCCCTGAATTAAAAATCTGAAATTTTTTGCCTTTTATTTTTGATTTGGAACCTTTTGGTATTACTATGATCCCGTTTTTAATTGGAATAACCGCATTTAATGCCCTGGTCATAGAATCACCTGCCTTTCCAAATGCTACCGTGTAAATGTTGGAAAATCCTTTCAGTTTGAGAATTTTCCCATTAATTTTAATTTCTTCTGGAGTAACAAATTTTGGTATGATGTTCTCAGGGTCTGCAGCTTTTAGTCCTGCCTCCAAAATATCCAAACATTCTGTTTTCTTTTCTGACGTTGCTAAATCTTCATAATTCTGAATAATCATACTAATTTCTCTTACTGCAAGATATAATAATAATCAATGATGCCTTTGATTCATGTACACAGTACGTATTCCAAAAGTTATCAATTTTGGAAAAAATGCACTTGGTGAAACAGAATATCCAAAAAATGCCCTAGTTGTTACGACTGTTCCTCCAGAACTTTCTGACAAATGGCTTGCCAAAATGGGAATTAAGGACTATATGCTGTATGATCAAGTGAAACCTGAACCATCAATTGATGATGTCAATGCTGTGATTTCACAATTCAAAGACAAGAACCCATCAGTCCTAATCGGATTGGGCGGAGGAAGTTCTATGGACGTAGTAAAATATGCTGCACCAGAGATGAAAAAAGAAAAAATCTTAATTCCAACTACCTTTGGAACTGGAGCTGAAATGACAACGTATTGCGTTTTGAAATTTGATGGAAAAAAGAAATTGTTGCGAGAAGACAGATTTCTTGCTGACATGGCTGTAGTGGATTCATATTTTATGGAAGGTACTCCAGAACAAGTCATCAAAAATTCTGTTTGTGATGCATGTGCTCAAGCAACGGAGGGTTATGACAGCAAACTTGGTAATGACTTTACAAGAACCCTGTGTAAGCAAGCATTTGAGATTCTATATGATGCAATAATGAATAACAAACCAGAAAACTATCCATACGGTTCAATGTTATCTGGTATTGGATTTGGCAACTGTTCAACTACTCTTGGACATGCACTATCATATGTGTTCTCAAATGAAGGAGTGCCACATGGCTATTCTATATCTTCTTGTACTACAGTTGCACACAAACATAACAAATCCATCTTCTATGATAGATTCAAGGAAGCCATGAAAAAACTAGGCTTTGACAAACTTGATCTAAAAGCTGATGTTTCAGATGCAGCAGATACCGTAATGACTGACAGAGGACATTTGGATCCAAACCCAATTCCAATCACCAAAGAAGATGTCATAAAGTGTCTACAAGATATCAAATCAGGTAATCTGTAAAAAATTCTAATGTTTTTTACATTTTTTCTATTTTATTAATAAACTGCGAAATTGGTTGCTTTGACTAAACTTATTTATGCTAATATTCTTGTCTAAGTATATGATTACTGAAAAACCATTAAAATTTGGTATTCAAAATGGATTAAATGTTGCCCGAGCAGGATACACTGAAGATCAAATTTTAACTGCTTGTATGCTTGCCGATAAAACAGGTTATGACTCTATTTTCTATATGGATCACACAAATGTTCCACAATGGCGAAATGCTATTGTTTTAGATCCTTGGGTGATGCTATCTGCAATTGCAGCCGTTACAAATAATGTTGAATTGGGAACTTGTGTAACTGATGCAATTAGAAGACATCCCTCAAACATTGCACTAGCTGCAATTACACTTGACAGAGTTTCAAAAGGAAGGGCAATTTTAGGAATTGGTGCAGGTGAGGCTCAAAATCTAAAAGAATTCTGTATCCCATTTGAAAAGCCGGTTTCCAAATGGGAAGAACAAATTGAAGTTATCAAAACTTTGTATGGTTCAACTCCTGATCACACTGTAAATTATGATGGCAAATATTACAAATTAGAAGGCGCATGTCTTCAAGCACCTCCAATTAGAAAGCCGCATCCTCCAACATACATGGCATCAGGTGGTACACGTACTTTGGAACTTACCGGAAAACTGGGAGAGGGTTGGTTGCCAATAGGTTACACTCCCGAGTTGTTTGAAGATCATGCCAAACAAATTCAAACATCTATGAATAAACATAACAGAACTCAAAAAGAAAAAGATAATTTCCAATATGCATTAGATATCGATGTTTACTTTTCAGAAGATGCCGAAGAGTCTTGGGCAAAAATGAAAGAAGCGGTCAAGGTAAGTCTGTTCAAACCTGAAGTGTTACGTGTTCATGGCATTAAAGAAATCGAAGGATTTGATTTTGTAAAATACTTTACAGAATATTCCATGTCTGATCAATCTTGGATTGTAAAGATGAGGGAGGCAGCAACAAAAATTCCTGACAATATTGCGCGTTCATCAACTGCCGTTGGTACTCCAGATGATATCATTCCCACATTTGAGCGATTCATGAAGGCTGGTGTAAACCACTTTGTAATCCGATTCTGGGGTAAAAACTACTTTGGCTCAATTGACAAATTTGCAAGCCACGTAATGCCTTATCTACGAGAAAAACTACAAAAATAAGTCCACACGGACATCGAAAATCATTTACTATACTAATTCTAGATATTTGTATGGACGATGAACTTCAAGAGGAAATAAAAAAATGCCTGAAAATTCTAGAAGATAACATAGATATTTTATCTAATATTGAGTTGGACCTAGAAGACCAAAAAGAGGACGAAATAGCATCTGATCTGGAACTTCATCATCTATATGATATGACTGAAGATGTGGCAGAATCTGCAAAACTAAAACGTGCCGAATTCAATCTTATGCGCAGAAAAGCAGAAGATACTCTATATTGATTAATTTATGATTTATGCGGTCGTCTGTTTCTGCTCTTCATCCTAGTGTATGATTTTACCTGTCGTCTTTTCTGTTGTTTTTCTAATCTTTTTCTTGTACGTGCTGTTGAGTTGGTTTCACCTTGTATTACTTTGACTTTGCTTCCGTCTCTGAGCATTACTGGTTTTCCTTTGAATCTAAATTCTATGTCGTGACATCTTGTATAATATTTTTTTAGACAAAAAAATATTCTATTATTTGTACCATGCATCTCTTTGACCTCTTTTGATTTTTTCAAATCATTGAGAATGTTTCTTAGTAATCCTTTGTCAATATCTGTAATTCTGTGCAGCTCTCTGAACCAAATAAATCTAGAATTACTCCCCCATTCCTCTAGGGTTTTAAGTGCCAAATATGTTGCTCTTTCCCGTTCTTCTTCTCTCTCGTCCAACTCTCTTACTCTACATTCATCCCATATTTTAGGAATTTTGATTAAGATTGGGAAGTTTTTTTTGCTTTGCTCTTTTCTTTTAATCTTGATCTTGTTACTCTGACTGACTGTCTCTGATTTTTTTCCATGTCTTTTGCAATACTGTCTATTTTTTTTATAATTCTTGATTGCTCCTCCGATGAATTTGATTTTAAGAGATTTTTCTTTAATATTTTTAGTTCTGATGAATATTCTCTGAACTCATTTTTTAGTTCATTTAGATAAGGATCATTCATGATTTTTCTCTAATTCACTGGTATTTTAGAGATTTAGGATCTGGATTTATAATATTATTAATGAAAATGATCTTATTGCAACTAGTTGGAATTTTACAAATCAAGTCATATCAAAAAATCCAAGAGTTTTTGAATCAGGAACATGTGGGACGAGTCTCTAGTATTGATGAGAATGGATACCCTCAGATAATCCCGATGAATTTTGTTTTTCTAAATGATTCCGTATACATGCATTCTCATATTAAAGGTGAAAAAATTGATAACATCAATAGAAACAACAAAGTCGGTTTTGAAGTTGATAGAGAATTGGAGTTTTTACCTTCCTATTTCGAAGATCCAAAAAATGCATCGCTTGCAGATACATTATACATTAGCATTGTAATCAAGGGCAGAGCATCTCTAGTAAAGGACAGGGAAGAAAAAACACTTGCGCTAAACGGTCTTATGAAAAAATATCAGCCCGAGGGAGGATATGACCCAATCTTGCCTACTATGAGAGTTTTAGACGGCGTTGCCGTAATCAAAGTTGTTCCTGACACACTTGATGGAAAATACAAAATTGGACAACACATGCATGCAGAGAGTAGACTGAATTTGGCAGAAAAAATATTGAAGAAAAATTCCCCCACTGCAAAAGAGACTCTGAAAATTATGGGATTTGAGATAACTGAAAATGGATTACAGATGGTTGACGAACCTGTCTGGTAGGGATTATTTGTAATATCACCATTGCTTTAAATTCAGTTTTGGATTATCGTAACTGTTGCAACAAATTCATAAATTTGAACTCGTATCCGAGTTTGAACCTACAGGTGATCAACCACAAGCAATTGATGTGCTAGTTGAAGGTGTAAAGAAGGGAACAATTCAGACATTACTTGGTGTAACTGGCAGTGGAAAAACATTTTCTATTGCAAATGTCATTGCAAGAACTGGAAAAAATACACTGGTAATCTCTCACAATAAAACTCTGGCCGCTCAATTATACTCTGAATTAAAGCAATTTTTCCCAAAAAATAATGTGGGCTACTTTGTATCGTATTATGATTATTATCAGCCTGAAAGTTATCTGCCTCAAACAGATACCTATATTGAAAAAGACACTCAAATCAATGAAAAAATCGAAAAATTACGATTAGAAGCAACTGCAATGCTGTTATCTGGTGACCCCACCATTATTGTCTCAACTGTATCCTGTATCTATTCACTTGGTAATCCTCAGGACTGGGAAGATCTGGCAATTATAATTAATTCCGGCGATGTAATAAAAAGAAATGATCTAATAAAAAAATTCATTGACGCAAGGTATGAAAGAAATGACACTGAAATAGCTCCTGGTAATTTCAGAGTAAAGGGCGATACGATAGATATCATCCCTGCATATTCTGAAGATATTGTACGAATTTCCATGTTTGGTGATGATGTAGAAAAAATTGCACTACTTGATAATGTCTCTCTTAAAGAAAAACGTAAAGTAATTCAGATGAAAATTTTTCCTGCAAAACATTATTTGATTGCAAAAGATGTCAGAAAAAAAGCTGTACTTTCAATTAAAGACGAGCTAGAAAAACGACTGCCTGAACTAAATGAATTAGAAAAACAAAGACTGGAAATGAGAACAAATTATGATTTAGAGATGATAGAAGAGCTTGGTTACTGTTCCGGAATTGAAAATTATTCCAGACATTTTGATGGAAGACAACCGGGTGAGAAAGCATTTTGTTTAATGGATTTTTTTGGAGATGATTATCTACTTGTGATTGATGAATCCCATGTTACTTTGCCACAACTACACGGAATGTACAAGGGCGACTATTCAAGAAAAAAGGAACTAGTGACATACGGTTTTCGTCTGCCAAGTGCATATGATAACAGACCGTTGAAATTTGAAGAATTTGAGGGCTATCTGAAAAACACGATTTTTGTATCTGCAACTCCTAGTGAATATGAGAAAAAAATCTCTTCTCAAATAGCAGAGCAGCTAGTAAGACCGACCGGCTTGCTTGATCCGTCAGTGGAGATTAGACCAACAAAAGATCAAATGGATGATCTAATTCAAGAAATTGCCAAAAGAGCAGCTCAAAATGAGCGTGTTTTAGTCACTACTTTGACAAAGCGTATGGCTGAAGACCTTGCTGAATATCTTTCAAAAAAACAGGTAAGGGTGAGATACATGCATTCTGAAATAGAAGGATTACAAAGAACAGAATTAATCCGGCAATTACGATTAGGGGAATTCGATGTTCTAGTTGGAATCAATTTGTTAAGGGAGGGCTTGGATATTCCTGAGGTTTCACTGGTTGCAATTTTAGATGCAGACAAGGAAGGTTTTTTGAGAAACTTTACCAGTTTAATTCAAACATTTGGCAGAGCTGCAAGAAATGTAAACGGTTCGGTGATTATGTATGCCGATAACATCACAAAATCAATGTCCAATGCAATAGATGAAACAAAAAGACGTAAAGAAA
>JACRND010000190.1 GCA_016234975.1 Nitrosarchaeum sp.
ACCCCGATATTGACACATTTTTTGTTCTGAATCTAGTTTCAACTGTTTCTCTAATTTGACCTCAAAATACATCATTTAATGAGGAAAAGACTAGAGATCTAAACTTTGAAATATGATGTTGTGGTTGATGTGTTGTGACTATTGCTTATGTTTTGATTAATTGTGAACTTGGTGCAGAAGAGACAATTATGGAAAAATTAAAAGAAATAGAACAGGTTAAAGAAGTGTTTGGAACTATTGGAACTCATGATATGATGGTAAAATTAGATGCTGAAAATTTTGAAAAAATCAGAGAGGTCGTATCTAGAAACATCCAAAAAATAGAAAAAATAAGAACAATCTCAACACTTGTAAAAAAAGACAATTAACGTCATGAATCAGGTAAATTAAATGACAAATGAAAAAAACGAGATTGATAAATTAATTGACAGTATGATATCTAGTGGTGACGAATTAGTTCAAAAACTCAAGACTGTCTTGCCTGATTCCCTATCTGAATCCATGATACTGTTTCATGAATCTAATGTTGCAAATCTTAAAAAAATTAAAGAATTGCTAAATAAATGAGCACCTTTACTAAGAATTTGTACTATATGCTTTTTAATCATTAATTGGTTCATCTAGCATGATTCGATCTCGCACAATTTCTATTCTCGTTAACCAAAAAATAGGTGATACTTTTGATGCTATTTTGAACTGTCCTCCAAAAATGATGCCTGATGCTAAGATGACCTCTGATGGTTGGTGGTCCTTTTCAACTCCTCGAGGAAATGCTAGATTGAAATTCAACGAAAACAAATCTCTTGGGATTTTAGATCATATGTTTATTGATGAAGAATCAAAATGGGATGTTCCAATGCGAATAGTTTCTAGCGGTGATGAGTCTGAAGTGATAATTACTTTAGTAAAACCAGACGAACTTACTGATGAGCAATTCAATGAAAGAATGATCGAAATAGAACAAGTATTTGTAAATATGAAAAAAATTATTGAATGTCAATAACAAAAAATACTATATGTGATTTTAGCACATTTTTAACGCCTTGGTGATTTCATCTCTTTCTGTTCTATGATGTATTTTGAGAAATTTTTGCACTATTTGCAATTATCTTTTTAGGTACAGATTAAGAACAAAATATGTCTCAAGGTTAAATATAATTTTTGTAAGTATTATTTGAGATAATGCCTTACGAAGAAGTATATTTTCAACGATTAAAAGAAGACAATCCTGAAGAATTTGAAAATTTAAAATCCTGAGAACGACTGAATTTATTTTATGAATAATTTTGTTTTTTGTCTAGTTTTTTTCTAGATTTTGCCGTCACTTGGACCTACCATGTCTTCTGATTTGACATCATTATCCCATTTCCCTTTGATCCCCTTGATCAAAGATATGATTCCACATACAATCAATGTTATGATAACTATAAAAAATAAAGTTTGATCAAATATCTTAGATGAGCAGTTAATTACAACTGGTTCTTTATCTTCATAATATTCATAACATTTGCCAAATTCCTTGACTTCTATGTTTACGATTTGAAAATCCTGACCAAACACCCCTAAAACCAAAAACCCTGAAAAAACAAGCACGATACTGATGATGATATAACGCATATCACTCATGACACTATTTTTACAATATACTATTTACACTTTAATTTACCTGTCTTCGCTACTCTAATGTTCTTTTTAGATTTTTTAAGGATGCCTCATAAAATGTTCCCATAAATGCTACAAATTTTGCAAATTGTTTAACTGACATCTTTTCACTATTGAAATAAGATTGCCATGTTATCTGAGTTGTTTTTTTATTTTTTGGTTTGACTGAAATTGTAGCAACATATGCTCTCAAAGGCAATCCATCTGTTGCAACATTTGTGAAATATCTGCCTTCTTTCCATGCATCTACGTGCTCTTCAATAGTATTTCCATCCGTAAATGTAATCTTGCGTATTGCCCCCACATTTCTCCTTTTTTTGGAAAGATACGTAGTTTTTTTGACATCTATTACCCACGATGAAAGTCCTGCAATATTGCTTATTTTCTGCCAGACTTTTTCCTTTGATGCTCCGATCGTAATAGTTTTCTTTACTGAATCAGTATGAAATGATTTACTCACCTTTTTTATCATGGTGGTTGTATTTCTAAGTGAGTTTTAAATTTTATTTCTCTAACACATTTAATCCCCAGAAATTACACACTAGCAAATGGTCTTTGGATGGGGTAAAAAGAAAGAAGAAAAAAAATCTGAAGAAATTCCCTTACAAAAACAGATTCGATTAGATAACGTATCTGAAATTATACAACAAATACTTGAATTAAGAACATCGCAAATTCTCTCTGACATAAAATCTCTCAGAGACAATACTGAACCATTAATTAAAGAACTCATTATGATTGGAAATACTCTTGAAAAAGATGATCTTCAAGTTGATGAAATCGATAAACACCTTAGAATAATTGTAGTTAGAGGTAAACAACAAGTAATTGACATGATAAAAAAAGACGCAATACATTTACCCGACATTGTCTCTTATGACGATGCCGAAAATCTAAGCGCTATTTTAAATCAAATGTTAAAAAAAATTGGTGATGTTCTTGTACGACAAACAAGAGTTATTCACATTTTTGCCAAAAAATATGCAGAAAAATTAAAAGAAATCTTATTTCAAATGAATTCAAACCATATTCAAATTCAACAATTGTTAAGAAATTATGAACATGCAAAATCAACATCTACTGAAATTTTGGAATCTTTAAAAGAAATCAATGATTTAGAACATAATCTTACTAAGAAAGAACAAAGAATTGTTGAAATTAGCAGTTTTATGAATTCACTTGACAAAAAAATTATTTCCTTTGAAA
>JACRND010000180.1 GCA_016234975.1 Nitrosarchaeum sp.
GAGACAGGGCAAAATACGAAAAAGCAGTCAAGCTATCAAAAGAGATTGAGAAAATCAAAGACAGAATAGTAAAAGATATGAAAAACAAGGATCCAAAAATTAGCAGAATTGCGACCGTATGTTATTTGATTTATAGAACCGCGATGAGAGTAGGGGACGAAAAAGATCCTGATGAGGCAGATACAGTTGGTGCAACCACATTAAGAAAAGAACACATCAACATAACAGAAAATACCATAGAATTTGATTTCTTGGGAAAAGACAGTGTAAGATGGCAAGAAACAGTCAAAGCAGAAGGCAATGACAAACAATTCCAAGAAAATCTCAAGAGATTAATCCAAAATAAAAAACCAAAAGACGAGATTTTTGAAGACATAACATCAAGGCACGTAAATGCATATTATTCTAGCATAGTAAACGGATTAACCGCCAAAGTTTTCAGAACTTATCTTGCAACTACAGTGGTGAAAAATTATCTCAAGGAACACGACACCATGAAAGGAAAAACACCCAATGAAAAATTGTATCATGCAAAATTGGCAAATTTAGAAGCAGCAATAATGTGCAATCATAAAAGAACCATACCAAAAACTTTTGAGGAATCACTTGAAAACAAAAGAGAGACATTAAAAAACATCAACAAAGAACAATCATGGAAGAAAACCCTAGAGTTATTAAAAAAAGCAGAGTCGCTAGAAGATAAAACCGATGCACAAAAAAAGAACAAAGCAAAAAAAATCAAGGCATTAAACGAGCAGATCAAAAAGCAAAAAGAAAAACACAAAGAAAGAGCCGAGAAATTACAGTTACAAATTGACTTGTCTGAAAAAACCAAAGACTACAACCTTGGAACATCATTGCGAAATTACATAGATCCGCGTATTTTCAAAGCATGGACCGATGAAGTGGGCGTAGAATGGGAGAAACTATACACTGCTGCACTGCAGAAAAAATTCCTTTGGGTACAAAATGAAAAAGTTAGATGGTCAGAATTAGCAAAACAATAAGAATTCATTTAAAAATGATAGCCATTCAAATCTACATACGTAGCATTTAATTTCTCAAATTATCTGGAATACATTATGCCGGGGTAGCTCAGCCTGGTTAGAGTGCCAGTTAATTGGTAAACTCTACCGGTTCTTCCAAAAAAGGCAATACTCATAATCTGGAGGTCGTGGGTTCGAAACCCATCCCCGGCACACAACCTAACTTGAAGGGATCAAGGATCCATGTTTAACAAATAGCATCAAACGAAACAATTTTTTAAAAATCCAATATATCAAACTAATTTCCAATACACCACATACATGAAGAAAAATTCATAGATTTTGCATTTTCTAAAGTATCAGGGGTAAAGTATTGCCTGTCTTTTAATTTCATCTCGACAATCTTACATTCTTTTTTCATGTTACCTAAATGATGTACAAGAGTAGTTTGTTTATCACCAAGATAACCAGCCATACTAATCATTCAGTTTTTTCAAATGTGTCTTTTCATGAAAAAGCACCTTCTCGAAGGTATCCATCCATCCTTCCCAATGAAAAGTACAATCCTTACAATTATACTTCATTTTATTTTTCTTCCTTCTCAAGTTTCTTTTTTTCAGATTCTTTGAATGCGTTTACATCATCGGATGTCTTTTTTTGATTTCGTTGCAATTTTGCAAATAGTTTTTTTAACATACCCAAGTAGATAGTCACTAGGATATAAGGCAAGAATTTTCATGCTCTAAGTTTTCAAACGTAGCTGAGTAGTTAATTCAGTCCTTCCTGAGGGATATGCAAACTCACACCACTACGTTAGTTGTATTACCTCAACGCTGCTTATAGAGATTCCATGTTTTACCCAACAACACTGGCCACATTCGCTTTTTTTGCAATTATCAAATCTACTTTATAGTTTAAAGTTGAGCGCGGATTTAGTTTTAGATTCCAGGTTAGATAAGAAGGCGTTTTTGTCTTCACAGTAATGGCAAATCCCAACTCCTCCAGACTTGTTCTTAATGCTGATTCATCAAGTAATTTTTTAACTGAATTTTTGCCCCTGTCAAAATCATAAGGATCAGACAGTACGAATGTGCCTTTGGAAATTTGTTGAGAAATATGTTTTAACAAATCTCTAGGCTCTACCAATTCTAAGACATTTAATGCTAAAATCAAATCAAATTTTGTCTTACCAAAAACATCAGACATTAAATCAGCTACAAAGTAATCCAAATTGTCTTTTTGTGTTTTTTTTGCAATACTAATTGCACTAAATGATCTATCAATTCCAAATACGTTTTGATGAGAACTTGCAAGAAAACTGCTCATAATTCCAGTAGAACAGCCGTATTGTAAAACAAGTTTTGATTTTGGTATAGCAATCAATTCATTTTTAATTATAGAATAAAATTTTGATTTTTGGCTATTTTGATAGATTTTACCCCATCTTTCTTCAAGTGCTGTTCTATCATCAGTATTGCGTTTAGAATTAGACAGTGAATGTTTAAGAAATTTTTTCATTTTATCATGAGATACAGACTGAAATAATCTCCCTCCCAACATCATACGCTCAGAGACATATTTTGAAAAATCATCCCATAGAATAGGAATTTTTTCGATAATTGGAAAACACAGTGCACATTTTTTGCATTCCAAAATTCCCTCTACAATCTCTGTTTCTTTTTTAAAGACATCAAGTTCCAACTTAGAGCCACATCTAACACATCTTAGAAAATTTAGACTGAATTCATGCATTTTTGTATATCAAACTAATCAATTTGGAACTAATAATTTCTTAGGTCTTGGAGAGGAATAATGTTAAATGTAGTATTTTGACGATTTTATGCGAATTGGGAGAATTTGAAGAATTTGCAGAGGCGTTATTTGGGCAGTTATCTGTAGAAATCAACGAGGAGAAAGAAATTGCCAAACTAGCAGAGAAGGCAAAAGATGATCTTTCATTTAAAGTTAAATTTGAAGAATTGGAAAAAATAGCTCAAGAAGCATTCCCAACACTAAAGAAAAAGGTCGAGGAATTTCTAGGAGTTAAAATATCAGATGATGTGAAGATGGAATTTCCTGATCTAGTAGAATTAAAAAAATTAAAAGGCGAAAAAGTATTTTCAGATGAAAAATCAAAAGAGTACGTAAGAGAATTATTTGATGCAGTTGCAAATGAAGATCAAAAGAAAATTGCAGAACTAATGGAAAAAAATACCGCAAAATACCTTGTATATTCAACATATGCTATCCAGTATATCTCAAAAATTTCAACTACTTACGGAGATTATTTGGATTCTGTAATTTATCTAAATAAATTTGTACTTTCCAGATATCCACAAATCATTTTACATAAACAAGGAGAGCCATACGAATCAAGATTTGCAAATGTAAATTCGGGTTACTTGGGAGCAGTAAAGATGACAGTTCTGGAAGAACAGATACATTCAGCGCAAGAATGGTTACAGCAATTAAACAAAAATGCGGCAACGAAGGTCAATTTGATTAACGAAGAACTAGCAACAATCATTCTAAAATTAGACAATCAAACAGTGAATAATCTTTCAGAATACTTACAACTCCAAGCTGTTCCAGATGATTTTCCATTTGCAAAAAAAGCGAATCTGTTTTTCTTCTTGAATCCAGATCATTTTCTAATTGAGCAGATCGGTCCAGATGTAATGACTTTCACACATGTGGAGATAGATCCTAAAATCTCAGATGCAATTCCCCAATTGCTAGATATTTACAAAAAATGGCTAAACCCCATTCAACAACATCATGCCGCTTTTACAATAATGGAGGGAATGGCAGGGTTTGCCATAGAAAACATCCTAAAAGAAGACAGAGATTTTCAAAATTATCTCACCACCTTTATGGGCACAGATTTCTCATCATACCAGGTTCGAAAAAGTATGGGAAGAGACTTTACAAAAAATATCTATGAAAAATTAGGAAGAAATGCATTCAGACAGTTAATGGAAAACCCACCGAATACAAGAGAGATAAAAGAACCACAATTATACTTGAATAGGATAAAACAGAAATAATTGCCAGAAAAATTTGATCCTCTAGTTGCAGAATGGCTTTCATTTGTGAAAAACCCAAACTTCAATCTGGTTGAGAAGTGTCTCAAATTTGCTCAAATTCTAGAATATCCTGATCTGGATATTGAAAAATACATTCAGAAAATCGCCATTATTGGAAAATCATTAAAAGAGTCAATAAGCGATGTAAAAAATCTCACATATCTGATTTCAATTTTAAACGAGCACCTTTTTCAAAATTTAGGTTTCAGTGGAGATAATGATGATTATTACAATCCAAAAAATAATTTTTTAAATGAAGTAATTGACAAAAAATCAGGACTGCCAATAACAATTTCCATACTATATGTTGAAATTGCAAAATTCATAGGGTTGGATCTCAAGATAATTGGATTCCCAAGTCACATATTGGTAAAATATAACGAAGAAATGATTTTAGATCCATTCAATGATGGAATGTTGTTAGATGTAGATGATCTTCAAGAAATTTTAGATGAGAATTTTGGAGGAGAGATAGAATTCAAACCAGAGTTTCTTGATGATATAGGACACGAGCAAATTCTTGTTAGATTAGCTAGGAATTTAAAAAATTCCTATGTTCAATCTTTTGTTTATGATAAAGCACTAAGATGTACAAATATGGTTTTATCCATAGAGTCTAATTCACCGGAGGACATAAGAGATAAAGGAATACTAGAAGAAAGATTATTGAATTCGGATATTGCGCTGGAATATTTGAATAAATATTTAGAGATCAACCCAAATGCGGAAGATGTGGATTTTATTTTAGAATTAATAAGAAGTATAAAGACAAAAAATTAATCAA
>JACRND010000169.1 GCA_016234975.1 Nitrosarchaeum sp.
GAGAGATCATCTAATATTTTATGGAGATTATTTTCAATTTCATCTATTAATGATTTGAATGACAATACTATACCTCAGATAATTTGGGTGCTAATTTATCTAGTGCTTCTATAACTCCATCTCCAGATTTAGCAGATACCGTCATTGTTGCCTGAGATTTGACATACTCGGATGAATTTCCCAAGGCAATACTCGTTGTTGCAACTTTGAATAAAGGAATGTCAGTTGCACTGTCACCTATTGCGATAACATCATCACTGGAAATAGACAATCTCTTCATAATCGCTTGAAACCCAGTGCCTTTGTCAATTCCACGCGAATTGATATGAAATGCATATTGACTATCTGAAAGTAAAACAGTTAGATTTTTTTCCATAACCAATTGTTTTGCCAGATCCAAATCAAATGTTCGTTCCAATACAACTTCAGTCATTCGTGGAAATACTGGTTTTTCTACAACATTATCGATCTCTTTTTTAATAATTTGAAATGCTTGTTGACATTGTTGTATGTTGCCAAGTAAAATATGTTCATTTGTATCTACAGTGATGCAACCACCATTTTCACCTACAGCGATTTTTGTAGTCCCACCAAAAACAGACAACAAATATGCTTCAACGGATGAACGGCCAGTTACAAAGATTACATTATGACCAATATTTTTCATGTGTCTTAAAGCAGAAAGGGCATCTAAATTAATTCGACCAGCACCATTTTCAGTTATGGTACCATCAATATCTACGGCAAATGTTTTGGGCTTCATATAGGTGGTTTTTGGAACCGAATAATATTTGCTGCGCGTGTTTCCTTGCCTGAATTAAAAACACACGTTTAGGGATTAAAGAAAAAAGGTTGAAAAAAAAGGAGAAAAAGATAATTGAATTTAAATTACTTTAAACGAAATTAACTTGAAATCTTACTTTCTATGTTTTGGCAGACATGCTTTACAATATACAGGTCTGTCTGGTTTTGGTTCAAAAGGTACTTTGTCTTCCTTGCCACAATCTGCACATGTACAAGGATACATTATTCTTTCTTCAGACATGATTCAATGTGATTTTCTCCTCTTAAGTACCATCGTATTATTTTAAAAAACAGATAACTGATTACAGATACTAATTTCAAGTGAATAATTCAATAGATCAGTAAAGCTAGGAGAAGATAATCAAGAACATTTTTTGACTCTGGCTATGTATTGTTAGTTTTGACAAGGATAAGATTTCAATAGTTATTAGCATCATAATTCACAATATGGTAATGATTCACAAAATCCGATATTTTGAAGCTGAAAAATTATCTCCAGGAGTGTTCCTCCAAGATGTAGTTAATGAATTTCTAGCTGAAAAGGGTGAAAACATAATAGCAGTTCACCCAGTAATGGGAGACACATTATTAATTCATTATAAAGAATAATCGATTTTTTTACAACTATTTTTTAAATTTTCACATTGTTTCAAATCCAAGTCAGATCTAATATGGGTAGATTAACGTCGTTCTCGGATTTTTTGTTCTAAAATATCTATCAATTCATTAACCATAAAATCCCCATCGCGGACATGGCTAATTCCAGTAATAGTCTTTATTCTAGTCATTGTTTCAGTAGTGATTTGTAGTTGAGGCATACTTTACTAACAGTGCATTGTTATTTAAAGCAAAGAATAGTCAAAATAAAGGAGACAATTACTAGTCAGAAGATTAAGATCGTTTAACACATTTGCAATCACAATCAAACATTCCTGCTTTTCCCATACATTGATCATGATGTTCATGATAACATTTGTCACAAGTAACCAAGTCACATCTTTATGAATGGCAGTGATAAATACCGACGTAATTGATTAAAACCTGACGATTGCAAAAATTTCATAATTATAATGAGGTCAATGATTTAGGAGAGTAAGTAAAAGTATGCCAAAAAAGGGGGTCATAGAGGAAATTTTTAGCAAAGCAAGATTTGCAGATGATGCAAAAGCATACAAAATTTTTTACCGAGATTTTGAGAAACTAAGAGAAACTACGTTACCAGAATTTATCAAAGAATCAAACAATTTTCAAACCATTCCAATCACAAGAATAGAGATAATCAAGAAAAATCATAGGATTTTATTTGAAAAGAATACTAAAAAGATTGAATAGATTTGGGAATTCCTGAAAAAATTAAAGCCATTCAAGATGAAATGGCAAAAACTCAGATCAACAAAGCTACAAACCATCACATCGGTTTACTAAAAGCAAAGATTGCAAAACTAAAACGAGAGCAAGAAGACAAAGAAATTCAAAAAAGTGGTGCAAAAACAGATGGATTTGATGTCAGACGTGCAGGTGATGCTACAGTTGTATTTATCGGACTACCAAGTGTTGGAAAATCAACATTACTAAACAAATTAACAGATGCCAAATCAACAGTTGGTGCATATCAATTTACAACTTTAACAGTAGTTCCAGGAATGATGGAATATCGTGGAGCTAAAATCCAAGTTCTTGATCTGCCTGGAATTATCAAGGGAGCATCAAGTGGAAAAGGACTAGGTAAAAGAATACTATCTGTTGCAAGAACTGCAGACTTGGTTTTGCTTATGCTAGATGTTTTTCAGCCTTTTCATGAAGATGTGTTAGTTAACGAATTAGGAAATATTGGAATTAGATTAAATAAATTACCTCCAAACATTACCATTGAAAAATCTCCAATGGGCGGAATTGCCGTTGCACAACAGGTAAAACTAACAAAAATTTCAGAACAACACCTGAAGGATATTTTACATATTTACGGAATAATTAGTGCCAGAGTTGTTATTCGAGAAGATATCACATCGGAACAATTAGCAGATCATATTGCCGGAAATATCAGTTATTCAAAATCACTTACAATTTTAAATAAAATAGATCTAGTAGACAGAGAATTCCTAGAAGATCTGAAAACAAAAATAAAATCAGAGGTAATAGAAGTTTCAGCAAATTCGGAAATCAACATAGAATTACTAAAAGAAAAAATCTATGAGAAGCTTAATTTCATTAGAATATACA
>JACRND010000174.1 GCA_016234975.1 Nitrosarchaeum sp.
AATTATTGCAGGATGCAGATTTTAACATGGAGTCAGTTTCAGGCATACAAAATAAGATAGAAGTATTATTTGATGAGTGTTCTAGGCTTAAAGCAGAGAAACCAGAGATGCTTGAAGCAGAAGATGAGTGGATTAAATCAAAAACACAAAACATGATATCTCAGGTAACTATGGCAGTGGAAAAAATGAGATTACGTGAAGCATTGCACAATATTTTATTTGCATTTGAATCTGATTTGAGTTGGTATATGAAACGAGCAAATGCAAAAAATAGAAACAACATTTCAGGGATTTTACATGAAATTAATTCAACTCGAATTGCAATGCTTTCTCCATTTGCGCCACATATTGCTGAAGAAATGTGGGAGAAATTAGGTCATTCAGGAATGGTATCAACAACTAGATGGCCAGAATTTTCTCAAATCAATGTAAATGCAACTGCAATTCAATCTGAAGAATATTTGAAATCTACAATTGACGACATTACAAAAATTCTGAAAGTTACAAAAATAACTCCACAGAAAATCATCATATATACTGCAGATTCATTCAAGTCCAAAGTTTACCATTCAATTCTGGAAAAAGTAATGGCAGGTCAGACAAATATGGGAATTATCATGAAAGAACTTATTTCAAGTCCAGATACGCAAGATGTCAAGAAGATTCCAGACTTTGTACAAAAAACAATCAAAGACATACTATCAGAACCAACAGAAATTAGAAGAACAAAACTAGAATCAAAAAACTTTGATGAAAGAAGTTTTCTTATAAATGAATTAGCAGAGATTGGAAAAAAAGAATTCGATGTAGAAATACAAGTATTTTCAGAATCAGATTCAGATAGATATGATCCAAAAGACAAAGCAAGACATGCAAGACCATTCAAACCTGCAATACTAATTGAATAATTTTTAGAAGTTATTTATTTCAAATCTTTTTTTAATATATCTATGACTTCAGAGTTACTTTTTATCCAGATTTTAAGATACGCGTAAAACAAATTTTCTAAATCATCAACCAGACCTTTTAGTCGTGGATCTAGTTGTATATCAGCAAGTTGTTCATTAAGATGTTCTAGAATCACTTTGAGACCTTGATTGGATGTTTCAAGTTTTTTGATTGCTTCTTCAGTGCTCATAGTTTTTCTAAATTTTAATCGATAATAAAGGATTTAATTTAATATTATTACACATACGTGTAGAGCTAAAATTAGAACGAATATTAAAAATGATTTTCAAATACAATCTCAGATAAGGGTAATTGCCCACCTCTAGAAGAAGCAGGTTTTGTTGCCTTTCCAACTACCACCATCATTGAAATCACATGATCATCAGGTAAATTGATTAATTTACCTACTTTGTAAAAATCAAATCCCTTCATAGGACATGTATCGTAACCCATTGATTTTGCTGCCAACATTATTGTTTGAGCTGCCATGCCACAAGACCTCATTGCCTCGTCTCTTTGAAGTTCAGATTTTCCATCATAAGAATTTCTCATAGAAGCAACTAGTGCTTTTCGTGGTTCTTCATGAATGTTTATCCAGTATCTTTCAGGATTTTTATCCCAGGATTTTAAATCAGCACACAGTACAATCACCAAAGAGGATTCAGAAACTTGTTTCTGATCATAAGATAATTCAGATAATTTATCCTTAAGATTTTGTTCTGTAACTACAATAAATCTCCAGTTTTGAATGTTATAAGATGTGGGTGAAAGAATTGCAAATTCCAATAGTTTTGTGATTTCATTTTTGGCCATTTTGTAATTTTTATTAAAATTTTTGATTGAACGCCTACTAGCGATAGCATCGAATGTATCCATAATTATTTGTAAATATTAACCAAATTTAATTTAAATTAAATATTGAATTTAATCAACCATAAGCACATTTTCATACGATATCTAAATCCTAGAAAAATTAGCATTAGGTAGAGTGGCAGATAGTATATTATTAGGTCAGACATGATTGAAGCTAAATGAAGATTGCAGTTTGTGGAATTGGTGTAGCTGGAAGTTATCTAATATCCAGACTAAAGGATTCTCATGAGGTAATAGGATTTGAGCGAATGGCAGAAGAGAAACATGATTCTATTTGTGCATGGGGCACATGTAAGCCCAAAATGATAGAGTTGTGCAAAAAATCTGGTGTTGATTTTAATAATTATGTAATTCATGATGGAAAAAATATGCATATTGAGATGAATAATAATGAAAAATTTGATATCAAATTACATGGATTGTGCACATATGATAAAATACAATTGATTAGAGATTTTGTAAAAGGATGCAAGATAAATTATGGTACAGCACCCAAACTAGAAGAGTTAGAAAAAGAATTTGATTTGATAGTTGATTGTACTGGATTTCACAGAGTATATCTTCCAAAATTAGAGGAAGATTTCTTTTTACCAACCTACGAGTATAAAGTAGAATACAAAGATAAGGTTCCATATGATGACTTTTTAGTGAGACCTTTTGCTAAAATGACGGGGTACTTTTGGTATTTTCCACTAGGAGGAAAATTTGCACATATTGGTGCAGGAGATTACAAGAAAAATCATGTTAAAGCTACAGATGAATTCTTAGAAAAATATGGAGGTACAATAATAAAAACAGTAGGAAGACCAATCAGATTAGCAACTCCTAATATGTGTAAACCGTTTTTCAAAGGAAAAGTAGTAGGAGTAGGTGAATCAATTGGAACGGTATATCCATTATTAGGAGAGGGAATTATTCCAAGTATGGAATGTGTGGATATTTTTGTAAAGAATATAGGAGATAATGTTGCATATGAGAAAGAAGTCTTAGAACATTTCAAGATTTACGGCAAAGTATTCAACTTTGTCAGAAATAAGATGAAAAACAAATTTAGTTTGATAAAACAAATTGCAGAATTATATAAAAACTCCAATAATTGCTTATATTTAGGAAGAGGATATTTGTTTCCGGTTGCTTTAGAAGGAGCTTTAAAACTTAAAGAAATTTC
>JACRND010000091.1 GCA_016234975.1 Nitrosarchaeum sp.
ACCTAGAGTTCTTTTGAGATTATGATAGGTAACAAAACTATCCATCAAAGACAACGGTACCTTAGGCATGAATTCTGGGGTAAGCTCCCAAGAATGAATGTAGAATGTTGCAGGTATATTCATTTTTTCAGACTTTGTAATAGCTTTTTCAATCAATCTCAGGGGAAGTGTTCTAAGATAAAAGCCGCCTGCGACTGGTATTTTTTTGCCAAAAATAGAGGACACAAGTAATGGAAATTCAATTAATTTTCCTTCAGGATCATTTCTATCTAGAACTTTACTTGAAATCTTGTATGGTTTTTGTTCAGCATTTGATACTCCATACATAGAGGTTTTTGCAGGAACAATACTACTATCATAAACATAATCATTTTGAGCCAGAATATCCACGGCCCACGCAGTAGAATAATCAAGCGAAAACGTTGGCGCTCTAAACCCTTTTGATTTTTTAGATGTCAGTTTGGCAAATTTTTTGATCTCATCATCGAATGATTCTCTGTAAGAAGGTGATGATAATCGTGTATGGCGCATTGTATGAAATCCTATTTCGTGACCATTTGTCAGTATTTTATCAATCAAATCTGGTTTGAATTCAAGTAGTTCTCCTACTACAAAAAAAGTTGCAAAAGTATCATTTTTTCGCAACCAATCCAAGATCTTATCAATGCCATTGATCACGGTTGGCTCTCTTTTTTCTGATTTTAATGATCTTTGGATTAGTTCAGGATGAAACCAATCTTCAAAATCAATACCAAGTAAATTCATTTCAAGTCATCACCAAAATATTTCAGTGATCAATTTTTTTTACTATTCGCGCAGGATTCCCTACCACTACACAATAATCTGGAACATCTTCAAAAACAACACTTCCTGCACCAATCATCGAATTTTCACCAATTGTGACACCAGCAGTAACAATACATCCGGGAAACAAAACTGCGCCAGTTTTTATGTTGACTGGTTCAATTTTTCTCGGATAACCATTTCTCTTTAAAAATAAATTGGCTGTTGGATTTGCGTGGGCAAAGATCATTGTGTGACTTCCTACAGTGACATTATCACCAATAGTGACAAGATGAGGATAAACTAGATCAATCAAAACATATGGTGATAAATGACAGTCTTTCCCTATCTTAACTCCCCTCGCCCGTTGCCATTTGACAGCGTAATTGTAATTTGGTACATGATATGCAAGAGAGTGCAATATCCAAGTTTTTAGGAATTTGCATTGCAATCTAAGCTTGCCAAGTATTCCATTATACTCATAGTAATCCATTATTTCTTTCTCGTTGACAGAAAAAGCATCCTCATCAGTATCACTCATAATTACAGCCTGAAACCTTCTACATTGTCTAAAACCTTTCTGAGAAAAAATACTTGCTCATTAGGTCGTAATAAATAATTAATACAAAGGCTTATTGAGAAAACAAATCATATTTCAAAGTGTATGACTGCTGAACAAAAATTATCACACTATATCAACAAGGCAACTGAATTGGCTAATCAATCATTTGAAAAGAAGATACGTGTTGCCTTGTTGGGAAGTTTTACCCTAAACGGCCTTGCTGAAACTCTAATTGTAAAATGTGCTGAGCTGAAAGTGCAATGCGCTACATATGTGGGCGGATACAATCAATACAACCAAGAAATCCTAAATCCTGAAAGTGATTTGTATAAATTTAATCCAGATATTTCATTTTTATTTATAGATACAAGGACACTCTTGGGAGATCTCTATCATCATCCATATTCTGTCTCCACAGAAGAAAGAAAGAAAATTATCGATAAAAAACTAAAGGAAATACTTGATCTGGCAAATGGTTTTTGCAACAAGAACAATTCAAAGTTGGTATTAGCCAATTTTGACATTCCATCTTTCTCATCGCATGGGATCTATGAAAGCAAAGTTGACTATGGATTTCACAGAATGATAACAGATCTAAACACCAAATTAGAAGAATCTGTGTTTGATTCTGATTCTGTTTATGTTTACAATTTTGCAAAATTTGTGTCAAAATACGGTGAAAGTAACATCTTTGATTACAAACAATTCTTCTTTGGAGACATGAAAATATCGCTGGATTACATTCCGCATCTTGCACACGATCTAATGAGCTACATCATAGGTTACTTGGGAATCTCAAAAAAATGCATTGTTCTAGACTTGGATAATACGTTGTGGGGTGGGGTAGTTGGGGAAGACGGTTTTAATGGCATAAAGCTCGGTCCAGAACCACCTGGCAACGCATTCATGGAATTGCAGAAAACATTGCTTTCTCTTTATCAAAGGGGGGTAATTCTTGCAATAAACAGTAAGAACAACTATGACGATGCGATCAAGGTCATAAAAGAGCATCCATACATGGTTCTAAGAGAAAATAATTTTGCCTGTCTTAAGATCAATTGGAATGACAAGGTTGCAAACATGAAAGAAATTGCAAGTGAGTTAAACATTGGATTGGATAGTATTGTTTTCCTTGATGACGATCCAGTAAATAGAGAATACATGAGAATAAGCCTTCCGCAGGTTTTGACCAAAGACTTGACTGAGGATCCATCTCAATATGCTGCACTGATAAAAAACATGAATGAATTTAGCGTTTTGAATATCACTCAAGAAGATCAGCAGAGAGGTAGAATGTATGTAGAGAAAAGAATGCGTGATGAGTTAGAGCAATC
>JACRND010000184.1 GCA_016234975.1 Nitrosarchaeum sp.
AAATAAAATGAATGTAAAAGAGCGGCAGATGCTGCTTGTTGTGCCAATCCTGAAACATTCCAAGGAATTTTGATTTTGTTCAAAATAGAAATCGTTTGTTTTGAGCCTATACCATAACCAATTCGTAAACCAGCTAAAGCAAATGATTTTGTTAGAGAACGTAAAACAAACAAATTGTTATATTTTTTGATGAGATTAATGATTGATTCATCATGATCTGGTACTAGTTCAATAAAGCATTCATCAATGAATACCAAAGTTTTCTTTTTGTTTGCTGATAAGATTATCTTTTGCAAAGTTTTTTTTGAGATGAGATTACCTGTTGGATTATTTGGATTACAAATGAAAATACAACCATTGTTTGGAAGCTTGGAAATAAAATCATCAGTATCTTTTTCTAAATTCATTGTTTTAAAAAATAAAACTTTAGCACCGCTGAGTTTTGCTGCAGATTCATACTCACCAAATGTTGGAATTGGAATCAAAACAGATGTTTTATTTGATAAAAAGGCTTGACAGAAATTATATATAATTTCTGTGGCACCGTTTCCTATCACGATTTGAGAATGTGGTATTTTGATATAGTGTTGAAGATTTTTTCTAAGTTGAGTAGATTCTGAATCAGGATAGATTTGTACTGTATCTAACTGATTCTTTATGGTTTTACGTACCAGTGAGGAAGTGCCAATGGGGCTGATATTTGAGCTAAAATCCAAAATATCAGGACTTGGATGTGTTATTGAGAAAGGCCCTCCATGATGAATTGGCTTATGTGTAGATATGTTGGGATTTACCCTCATAATTTGAAATAACTTGTGCTGATATAGTATGTTTTGGTCAAATTCAGAAAACGATTATTAATTGAATAAGAGATTTTTTAGATCGTGGATAAGAAACGAGTGGCAATTGTAGGGGTTACAGGTTCTGTAGGACAAGAATTTGTACAATCATTGAATAATCATCCTTGGTTTGAAGTTACACAAATTGCAGCATCTGAGCGCTCTGCAGGAAAAAAATATCTTGATGCCATTAAAGATCCCAATAGTGGAATAATATCTTGGGAAGTAGACGGTCAAATTCCAGAGTACATTAAAGAAATGACTGTAAAAAATATTGATGAATTAGATTTATCACAACTAGATTTAGTATTCTCTGCAGTTGAATCAAATGCAGCCAGAGATATTGAGACCAAGATTGCGGCAGAACTACCAGTAATTTCAACCAGTTCTGCTTATAGATACGAAGAAGATGTGCCTATTTTAATTCCTGGAATTAATGATGAACAGTCAGAATTATTAGAAATACAAAAGAAAAATAGAAATTGGAAGGGTTGGGTTGCACCACTTCCAAACTGTACTACTACAGGTTTGGCAATTACTTTAAAACCACTTTATGAAAAATACGGTGCAAAAAAGGTGATGATGACTTCAATGCAAGCAATATCTGGTGCTGGTCGTGCTCCCGGTGTTTCTGCAATGAACATTACTGATAATATTATTCCATATATTGCAAAAGAGGAGGAAAAGGTAAGAATTGAAACTAGAAAGATTTTAGGTAAATTAAAGAATGGAAAAATTGAAGATGCCAACATCAGAGTAAGTTGTACGTGTACCAGAGTTCCTGTAATTGATGGTCATACTGAATCAGTTTTTGTAGAAACTGAAAAAGACATAGATCCACAAATTGCAAAACAGGTCTACGATGATGCCAATAAGGAAAGTACAGTATCTGGTCTCCCATCATCTCCTGAGAAATATTATGCATTTCATGAAGATCCAACACGACCTCAACCAAGAATGGAACGTAGTGTTGGTGATGGTATGACCACAACAATTGGAAGAGTTGAAAAAGAACAATTATTTGATCATGGTTTAAAGTATGTGTTATTCTCACATAATAAAAAAATGGGATCAGCAAAAGGTGCTGTTTTATTAGCAGAGATGCTTTACAAAAAAGGTAAAATTTAGACTATTTTTTGTAATTTTTACAATAATAACTTTATAAGATCCAGAAATCTAGATCGTTTTGGATGTTTTAAATGGTAAAAGTTGATGAATTAGATTTACAAATTTTATCAGAATTATCTAATGATGCATCAATATCAGTTCCCAGATTATCAAAAAAGATCAATGTTAATTCATCAGTTGTATACTCAAGAATTAAACGTCTAGTAAAACGAAAATTAATTGAACGTTTTACAATTGTTGTAAATGATACAGAGCTTGGTTACAATGTAAAAGCACTAACAGGAATAAACATGGATACAAAACAACGAGATCACATAATTGAAGAATTATTCAAAATAGACGGAGTAAGAGAAGTTGCTGAAGTTACAGGGAGATTTGATATCTTAGTAACCATGTATGCAAAATCATTGGATCAGATGCACAAAATGGTATCTGAAAAAATTGGACGAATTGAAGGAATACAGTCATCAGAGTCATTTATTGAAATGAAGTCCCGTACAAAAGCAATGCCATATAAGTCATTAAAGGATAGTGACTAATATTGCAAAAACAAAAATCTGAATCTCGTGTTGCAGTATATTATGAGTTGACAAAACCAAAAATTTGGTATCTGATAGTTTTTACTGCATTTGGAGCAACTTTAACTGCGTCAAATATTTATCATATTGAAATTTCTCCTGTCACATGGATATTGATGCTATTCTCTGTTGCAGCAGGATCAGCTGCAGCTAATACTCTGACCAATTATCATGATAGAGACATAGATGCAGTAATGGAGAGAACAAAAAACAGACCACTTCCATCAAAAAGAATCTATCCTGCTGAAAAAGCTAGAAATTTCGGTCTTGCATTAGCTGGAATTTCTCTAGTTTTAGCATTTGGAATATCATTTACAACTACTTTAGAACAGGGGATTTGGGCAACCGCCTTTATTGCATTTGGTTTACTAAACAATATTCTTGTTTATTCATATATGTTAAAACGAAATTCCAGGACTAACATAA
>JACRND010000167.1 GCA_016234975.1 Nitrosarchaeum sp.
TGAGGACAGTGATTGGAAAATCCGTCAAATTCATTTATGTCACTAAAATCTAAATCAGAAAACTGACATGGATATTTTGGAACACATGATAACCAACTAATCTCTGGTTTGTTGTAAAACGCTGATGATTTTGGGGATTTTGCAGAGCTTATTATCACTTTTTTACCTGTCTCAAACACTCTTTCAATGAGTTGGGATGTTTTATTTTCTAAAAGCGGTCTACCATCAAACTCTCTAATCTTAAATCTGTTCACATACGGATTCAGTAACTCTACGGCCTCTGTATACATGGGGGTGCAAAACCATTCGATATTATGTGACTTTGCAGCTACATCAATCTCATCTATGTTACTCTTTGTTACACTTGACTTCAATAATCTCTCCCACTCTGGATGCCTCTCGACAATGCTTTTGTTGAATGCTTGAAATTTAACCGCATTACAGCCTGCAGACTTAGCCTTGCCAATCATCTCACGCACTAGTTCGAGATTCCCATCCCAATTGATTCCTATCTCTGCAATAACAAACGTCATTTCTTACTATTCCGCTTTTTTCTGTTCTAATAAATTTTTGAATTTAACAAACGGATTTTCTACCGTTAATTCTGTTTTTTTAATATGTTGTAAAGCAATAACGGAGATTTATCATCATAAAATTCAATGGATCTATTCTTATTTCGCTTACCTATGATATGCAGACAATTTTTGTTTAGCGCATCTATCTCGTGTACTGCAGACGTATTGGTGAAGAAACTATCACAGAATTTAACATGACTAAAGTATGTTTTTTTTGGAAATGAGCTCACAAACTGGTATTTTTTATTTTTAATCTTTAATTCACGGTAAAATTTTTCAATAATATCGGAATTCCTATCTTTATTGCCTTGAATGAAAATGGTTCTTTTATTTTTAAGAATTTTTTTCAAAGTATTGACATCCTCTAATGTATTTTTTCTTGATAATGATTGTGGGTGAATCAATACCAAATCATATCTTTCTTTAATCGGGCGTTTCAGTTTTTTAATATCAATTTCTGCAAAAACTGGATTACCTAATACATATGAGTTTGGTGTTAGATATTCAATTCCAGCAAATAATTTTTTTACTTTATTTTGAGCCATTTTAGAAAAACAAATCTGGGTGCTTGATAATATGGATATAATTGGTCTGATGTACTGATCATAACTAGTTGTGGATTCTGTATATTCACCTGCCGCAATGTGAACTATTTTCGTATTCGTAAAAAATCCCGCTAATGAGACAAATGGTAACTCCCTTCTGTCGCCTAAAACACATACGTGACTGTATCTTTCTAATGAGAATAACTTAAAACATTTTGTAAATATTTTTGGAAGATTTTCGTCGTCTTCAATATGTTTGATATGTTCTGACAAGTTAATTTCTTTTGCAATGGATTTTTTTTTGAAAAATTCTATAAATGGTTTTAATTCTGCATATTCTGATCTGTTAGAATAAACAAAACAAACCTTCATACTCAACTATGAAAATTACAATAATAATTAAATCTCTATCTACTCATCCAAAGTTAGAATGAAGGTAAAATTTTTGGGACAGGCAGGCATTTTAGTTGAATCTAAGACCTGTAAGTTGGTATGTGATCCTTGGTTTAGTCCAACTGGTGGATTTTTAGCGAGATGGCATCAATTTCCACCAAATGATCATATTGACAAGAATTACCTACTTGATGCTAATTATATCTACATCAGTCATGAGCATCATGATCATTTTGACAGAGAATTTCTAAAATTATTTCCAAAAGATACTCCCGTTATTTTAGCAAATTTTCAAACAAAAGGTTTTAGAGACGATATAAAAAAACTGGGATTCCAAAAAATAATTGAGGTAAATGATTGGCAGAGACTGAATCTTGCCGATGATTTTGAAATAATGGTTGTCACTGACCCTGGTAAATATAAAGAAGATTCCAGTCTCTTCATCAAAACTGAAGGATTTAAAATTTTGAACAAAAATGATTGCTACTTATCACAGGATTATCTGAAAAAATTTTCAAATATGGGGATTGACTTGCTTTTCACCCAATTTTCTGGCGCTATTTGGTATCCTATGGTGTATCAATATGATACTGATAAAAAAAGAAAACTCGCAAAATCTGTCAGGGAAAGATTACGTGATTATTTCATAAGTGTTGTAAACAGCATAAATCCAACGTTTGTGATTCCGTCTGCAGGCCCGCCATGTTTTTTGGAAGATGACTGCTTTCAGTATAATTTTGAAGAGAATGGAATTTTTCCTGATCAACATGATTTTACACAACAAATATCTGACAAAATTAATTGTACATTTAATATGATGCTACCAAACGATGACGTAATTTTGGAAAATGGAAAAATAATTTTTGAAAACAAAAAATATTTTGATTTCGACAATAAAGAAAAATTGCTCAAAGATTATCAGCAAAAAAGATCCACATACATAAACGAATACCTAAACAAAATCCAAAAGCCAGATAGTAATCTGTACAAAAAATTTTCGGAACACTTTACTCAGGTTTTGAACTCTAGTAATTATTTTTCTTCAAACGTTGGCCAACTAATAGAATTTGACATAAAAGGAGATAATGGTGGTTGCTGGCAAGTAGACTTTAGAGAAAACCCGCCTAAAATCTACAACAAAAAAATTGGTGAACCCGGATATAGATTTGAAATAGAATCTAAATATCTCAATCTAATTGTAAATGACCACATTAATTGGGAAGATTTTCTTTTAAGTTTACGATTTAAAGTTTGGAGAAACCCAGATATCTATAATGGAGCACTTTTTGCATTATTGCAGTACGGCCGTGATCCACTTCTAATTCAAAGAGCAGAAAATTATGAGCTAAAATCCAAATGCCCAATCACAATCAATGTTCAGGATGGCAATAAAATGTACAAAATCCAAAGGTTCTGCCCACATCTTGGTGAGGATCTAAAAAATGGAACGATAAAAAACGGTGTCTTGGTCTGTCCTCGTCATCAATGGAATTTTGATCTCAATTCTCACGGTAAGTGCATAGCAGGCGGAAACAAAGATCTGCCTATCTATGAAGTTACAGAAATTGATGAGGCAGAAAACACTGGCATGTCTTAACTGATACCGATCTTTTTCTTGAATCTGGCAGGTATTCCAGCCCAAAGCTCGTTTTTTGGTATGTTTTTGGTAACAAAGGAATACGCTGCAATCACCGAATTTTCACCTATTGTGATATTTGGCATTATGGTGCTGTGTGTTCCTATTTTACATTTTTTTTTTAAAACAACTGGGCCCTTTTTTCCATCAATTGTAGAGTTTGAGTAAATTGAGCAATGTGAACCAATTTGCACATTGTCTTCAATTGTTACTCCACTATTGCAATTAATATAACAAAATGAGCCTATGTCAAAATTACTTCCAGTTTTCAGATTTTTGGGATACTGTACTATGTAATTGTATTTGGTTAACTTGCTATGTTTTATGGTGGGCTTTTTCCATTTCTTATTTTTCATTTATACTTGAAGTGAATTATGAAAATAAAAAGTATCGCTAAGTACTCCGATTTTTTTTATTATGCATCTGATTGACGATCAACAAAAAGGCGCATTGTGCCGAAAATGCAAGAACAAAAGCGACGGCAACTCCTTTTATTCCATATATGCTGCCTAATGCAAAAATACCACTTAGCTGAACTGCAATAAAAATACCTGATCCAATCAGCACTATCCTGCTTCTTTCTATTCCTAGAAATTTAGAAATTAACATTTGGTTTATTGCGTATGGTATTGTGGAAAAGCTCACAATTTGAATGACATCAACTGCGGATGAAAATTTTGGGAAAAATGCTGGAACCAGAATTGGGGATACTATGACGCCAAGAGCTAGTGCACCAAAAGAAATCATGACGGTATATCGCTTGAGCTTTACATTTGATATCCCGCTAGCGTCTTGTGGTAAAACATATTTGAAAACAATATTGGGTAAGATGTTTAATAAATTCAGGAATTGAATACCTAAAGAATAATTCCCTAATAATGAAAAACCAAGAAGTGGTGCAACAATCAACCTATCTAAGGACGAGCTAAAAACAGATGATAATGTTAGGATGTAGCTATTCATTATAAAACTAAATCTTGGCTTGAGTTGTGTAAAGTCTATTTTTGCTCCTCTGAATTCTTTTATTATTCTGGGTAAATATGCAAAATGTGATAACGCAATTCCTACAACTACACCATTAACACCTATCATGTGATAAAATAATATTGCAAGTAAAACCATGGAGCCGTTTTGAAGCATTAAATATTTTGCATATTTTGTATAGAATTTGACTCCAAGTAGCTCAGAAGTTACAAGTCCTGCAATTACATAACCCACTATTAACAAGCTTAGTCCAACATTGTAAAACATCAAAAACAAAACAATGGAGGATACAACTGAAAAAACACTGGTCAGAATATACATTGCTGGACGAATATTGACCTTTTTTGCAGAGTATACTGTTATGGCATTGGTAGAACCAATTAATGAAATTACTGAAACTATGCTTGCCGTTGCTATAAAATAATTAATACTTCCATATTCCTCAGTTGTCAAAAGTGTTGCCATGTAAAACCAAAATATTGATGACACACCTTTTGTAACTAAATCTGCGATTCCGATTGAAGACAAGTCTTTTAATTTTGAAATAAGTGTCAAAAACCGTGTTATTTTTGCCCTCATAGTAACATGTTCCTGAAGAACAGATAATGGATTGTTAATTAAAATTGTGCATCATAATTCTTTTCACAAGTTCATCATCTGTAATCATGATTTGCGACTATTCATGAAACGCTTTAATTAATATCGACATTAAAGTAAGCACACAGTATACAATGAAACCTAATGTATTTTTTATTGTAGTTGATTCATTGAGGGCTGATTGTTGTCATGATTCACAATCTGTTATACCAAATCTTGAATCAATTATAGAGAATGGGGTTTTTTTTAATCAGTCAATAACTTCAATGCCCTCCACTTCTGGCTCACTGGCTTCTATTTTTACAGGACTTTTTCCGTTTCGCCTAGGAATGGGAGACGAAAGCTATGGAAAACTAGATCCAACCATTCCTACCTTCATTGAACATTTGAAAAAAATTGGATATCATACGTATGCCACCACCTCTGAAGTTAATTCTCTGCTTGGTATAACTGCAGACTTTGACCTGCAATTGAAACAGACTTTACACAATAATTACTATCGTTTATTTTCTGGATTTGGAGAAAAAATACTACAAAAATTATCATCCATGAACGAGCCATGGTTTTTTTATATACATATCAACGATCTTCACAAACCGATAATCGTTCCAAATAACTTCAAAGATGAAAAATATGGCCCAACAGATTATGAAAAGATGGTTTCTGCCATCGATGAATGGATCGGAAAGTTTCTGAAGAAATGTCCTAATAAAACCACACTAATTGTGTTTACAGCTGATCACGGAGAATATCTTAACAGAGTTCAAGTTAAAAATGCTTTAATTGATTTTGAACCTGGCATAATAGAAAAATCCCTCTGGCAAATAGGTAACAAAATTCCAACCCAACTATATGGCCCGAAAAAAAAATTCTCAACAATTTTGCACAAAGTTAGATATAAAATGAGAGCAAATAAATTAAAAAATCTTAATCTGACAACAGATGAAAAAGAAAGATTACTAACAACAAGAATGAATTTCGATAATCATATTCGTGATGATGTGTTAAAGGTACCTTTAGTTTTTTACGGTTTAGGCTTACAATCAAAAAATATTTCGGAACAAATAAGATTGGTAGACATTTTTCCTACAATCTTGGAATTGATTGGCGCGCAGCCATTTGATGGTGACATAGATGGGAAAAGTTTGCTGCCGTTAATTAATGGAAAATCATTGCAAGAAGAGCCCGCATATTTTGAAAGTATACCTCATATAGAAAAAGATCACAAAAAACTAGTCGGTATTCGATTTAACAATTTTAAATATTTAAGAGATAAAAATGACAAGGCAAACATACAACTGTATGATCTTAAAGAAGATCCTCTTGAAGTCAATAACATTGCGGAAACAAAAGCTGACATTGCTAAAAGTCTTGAAACCATTCTTGAAACCATCCTACAAAAAATTCAAAAAAAACCAAATTCCTCACTAGATGAACACCAACAAAAAAAAGTAGAAGAAGAATTAAAAAAATTAGGATATCTTTAAAATATTACGAAAATAAATTCAATAATTTACGCATATCAGAAACTTCTTCTTAGCCTATTCCAAGTTTAATGAATAAATTCACCATACGAAATAATAAGTAGATTGGGGATTATCTACACATGATGGAAGGCAAATCTGATTTGATGGTTAACGTTGAGATGATTCGTGCCGGCAAGAATTTTTTAGGTATTTTAAATGACTTAAAAAGACGACCAGAAGATGCTGCGAGGGAACTGGGTCTTAGTCTTGATGAGATTAACGCAATAATCAGTGGAAATAAGCCACTGACCGATGAAATTGTGAAAAAGGCCGTATCGCTTTGGCCAATAAATGAAAGGGAATTTTATATCGTAAAGGACGACTGTCCGACCGGTGTACAAATAATGAAAGCACAAGAATCAAACAACACTAGCCGAATAATGTCGCGCGCAGGAAAACCATATTATGAATATCGTGATACTGCCATGAGTTCTGTTGCACCATTTAGGCCAGAATGGATAATGGAATTATGCCATGTTGATAATAATAATCCAAACAATCCTGCTGTACAATGGAACAATGGCCATTTTATGCACCAATTTACTTACTTTATTGGAGAAGTAAACTTCTATTATCGACTACCTAACGGAGAAAAACAAGTTGCCGTAATGAATACCGGGGATTCGATGTACATAACTCCATTTGTATCTCATACTTTTACGACGCGTAATGGTGCTAAAGAAAACGGTTTGATCCTAGCTCTTACATATGGAGGTAAGCTTACTGGTGACATACAACAAGAGCTCTCGGCACTTTCAACTGTTTTGGGATCTCAGTTTGCATTAGACTTTACAACAAAAGAAAAAACCATTTCATCTCTTATCAAATTTCATCGTAGCAATAGTAATTTGACTTTACAAGAGCTCTCAAAGCGAACCAACATCCCAGTTGATAAATTAATTGAATGTGAGGATGGGAAAATAATACCAACAGATGAAGAACTATGTTATATGGCTAAAGCACTTGATGTGAATCTGAGGGATCTATTATCTAATGATACGATAGAACCAAAAGTGGTTGTAAAACATCATGATGACGGTAAAAGATGGCCGTATCCAGAAAAAGCAAACTATGAGTTTACGGAACTTGCCTCAACTACCGCACTTCCCTATTCAAAAGCATTTGAGATCATAGTAAAAAATAATGATGATCATGACCTTGATCTGAAAGTCGGCTTGCACCAATATGTATACAATATCGGAGATTCAGACATTCAGCTCAACTGGGAGTTGGATAGTGTAAAACACAGAGAGATTATTGCCCCAGGAGATTCACTTTACATAAAACCTTTCATTGCTCATAATTTACGAGGTAATGGTAAGGTTTTGGTTCTTAGAATAGGTGGAAAAATCGTGGGTGACTCGCAAAGAGAGTTGTCTTTTGTTGGTCAAGAGAATGCAAAAAGAGCTATATCCGAAACTATGCAATGGTTTGATCCTAAAGGTAAAAACTAGGTATTCCTAAATTTAAAATAAAATTTTCTATCACTCTCACTAATTGAATAAAAAAAACGTAATAATCATAATGATTGATGGCGGAAGATTAGACCGAGCCTTAAAATCAAAAATTTTTAATGAAATAAAGTCAAAATCCGCCTTTTTCTCTCAGACTATAACTTATGGCCCACATACAATTGCCGCAATGCACGCTGTTTTCTCAGGAACATATGGTACACGTACCGGAACAAACAGCTATTGGTCTACATATAATTTCAAGAAAGATAGATTCAAAACTCTGACGGAATACTTGAAGGAAAATAATTACTACACTTATGCAGATCTCATTAATGAATTAGTTGTACCGAAACAAGGATTTGATGAATTTGTTGTACATGATGAAATTAATGACGATCTAATAATTCGGCATACCAGTTTATTGCAAAAAACAGCGGACATGGTAAATCAGGGCAAAAGCGTCTTTTTGTATCTTCATTATAGCAAAATTCACACAGGTATAATGAATCAAGTACTAAAAGTGTACAATAACTTTAGCAAAGAGTTTTTTGATAACAGGAAAACAAATGAACAAAGATATGACGATCTATTTCACGGAGCAGAACATTATCTTGAAAACATCATGAAAAAAATTAAAGAATTGCAGATTGAGAAAAATTCTCTTATTTTGATAATGTCAGATCATGGGATAAGTGTAGGTGAAAAATTTGGTGAAAGAGCATACGGAGCATTTTGTTATGATTACACACTTAGAACATTTACGTATTTTATCTCAAATGATTTTAAGCCAACAGAAATTACTAGTCAGATTCGCACCATTGATTTCATGCCTACAATTTTAGATTATCTGAGAATTGATTTGGATCCAAAATATGAAAAACTAGATGGAATCTCCGTCATGCCATTAATTAATGGATTTGGAATGGAAGAAAGAACTGCTTATTCTGAGACCGGTAATCCACTGGACAAAAAAGAACCACCAAAACAACCCAACACAAAATCATTACGTACTTCAAAATGGAAACTAATCTTCAATCAGCATGATGGCACAAAGGAATTATATGATTTAGAAAAAGATCCGAATGAAGAAAGAAATCTTGTAAATCAGGAACCAGAAGTTGAAAACACACTTTGGTCACAACTACAAAAAATTATGAATTCTCAATAACTAATCTGTGAATAGAGATTTTGCTCTCTCAAGATCCTGTGGTGTATCTATCTCACACCATTTGCCAGAAATAAAAATCGGCTCTACTCTTATTTTAGAATCGATTAGTTCTTGAATCATATCTGTAATGTATGCTTTTTTTAATGAAGGCGCATGATGAAATTTACCAACATGTGTTTTCTCCAATTCTTCATATTTCTTATTCCATATTTCTGAACCTTTTGAAGATAATTTTACTATGCCCAAAAACTCTCCGACAATTTGCTTCATGTTTTGAATTCCTTTTCTAATTTCAAGTATATTACAATTTTCGCTTAGTAGAACATTTTCTGCTTCTGATTCTGGGTGCATTGTTCTGTTTTCATATGCCTTTTTCCAATCCAGATCTATCACCACACCAATATCATGTGTGGAAGCAAGTATTGTATTGATAATTTTGTCTTCAAATAAAATGTCAGAATATAATATCAAGACATTACCACTTATGTAATTTTTAGCAGCCATTAGACTGCCAAGTATATCATGTTGCTCATAATCCTCATCTAAAGTATATCTTAGATGAGAAAAAGTGAATTTTTCAGGATTGGGACCTGTTATTACAATTATGTCTAAAACTCCATTTCTTCTCAATGATTCAACTTGTCGTTCCAATATGGATTTGTTATTGACATCTGTTAATGATTTTGGAAGATTTTCCGAGATTTTACCTAATCTTTTTCCAGAACCAGCTGCAATTATAATTGCCTTCATTTCAGTCTAGACTTTTCATGAATTGATTCTTTATTTGTACTGGTGTTAACATGATTCTTTTTCCGACA
>JACRND010000168.1 GCA_016234975.1 Nitrosarchaeum sp.
CAACACACGAACTGCAAAAGTAGATTCTAAAGGAGATTGGAAAATAGAACCAATCATAGTGCCTGTAGACGCACAGTTTGGAAGATATAGTGCTGTAATTTCTGATGGTAGAGAAGAGATTTCAACGTATTGGGTATTAGAATCATCTAAAGTAATTATCTTAACACCGACTTCTCTGAAATTCAATCCTGGAGATATAATAAAATTTAATGGTACTGCAATACCAAATAAACCACTAGAGATAATTTTAGAAGATCCACTTGGGGATGAAAAATTTTCAGACATTATTCAAGTTAGTGAATCAGGAATTGTTGAATTTGAATATCCTACAAAAGCAAATGTAGACAAAGAAGGTACGTGGACATTAATCGCGACACAAGAGGGAAATAAAGAATTTATTTTTGCAGGATTGGGAGAAATTCCTTCGATACCAATAAACTTGGAATTTGATAAATTAAATTATAAATCTACAGAAACTGCAATAATAACATTAACTGGGAAGCCCTCTGACAAACTAAACATGTTAATTGTTGATCCATCAGATAAGCCTAAAATATTTTTAGACGGTAGCAATATAATTCCCATTACATTACAACAAGATGGACGAAAAACATACAATTTAGATCTAAATGGATATGCATCAGGAGTATATACTGCGGTTATCAATAAAGGCGCTGCCAAAAGTTCTCAAACATTTACAGTTGGATTACAAACAGGTTCTGGTAAAATTAAAATCAGTAGTACAAAATTAGAATATCGACCGGAAGAATCAATTTTAGTTTTAGGAAAAACAAACCCTAGTACACTTCTTACAATCACATTGATTGATCCTAATGGAAATGTATGGAAAACAAAGGAAACGTTTTCAGATAAAGATGGAAATATTAAGGGAGGCGAATTAAGGGTACCTTCTAAAGCAAAACCAGGCATATGGACAATTAATGCAAAGAGTGGCTCAAATTTTGATAACATTGAGATCGAAATAATAACATCCATAGAAGAAGGACTTGCGATCACTGTAAATCAAGGCATAGAAATGCCAGGAACTGGAAAGAACGTCAACATCAAAGTGATAAATGCGGTGCAAACAGTACAAATTGAAATCATAGCATCAAATGGTGATGTAATAGCTACGTTGTCACCAAAAATTACTGGTAGTGGGGAGATTAAACTACCATGGATTATTCCAGAGGACGTAATGCCAGGAACATATACTATCAAAGTAAAGGATGCACATAATACTGCTGAAACAACTTTTGATATAAAATAACTTCAAACAATTTTATTCCACCTATTTTAAATTCAAGACATGAATCTTAAGGAAAAAATATTAGACTTTCCAAATTTTCCTAAAAAAGGAATATTATTTCGAGATTTCAGTCCCATATTGAAAGATCCATCTGCGTTATCATTTATTGCAGATGAATTTACAAAATATTTCCATCCAAAAGATGTGGATCTGTTTGCAGGTATAGAATCCAGAGGATTCTTACTGGCTTGTGTATTAGCCACTAGATACAATAAAGGAATGATCATGATTAGAAAAGCAGGAAAACTGCCAGGTAAGACTACCAAATTATCATACAAAATTGAATACGGTCAAGATACAATTGAAATTCAAAAAGACATAATCAGTAAGGGGCAAAAAATCCTAATTTGTGATGACTTACTTGCAACAGGAGGAACTGCAAAAGCATCTGCAAAATTAATAGAAAAAGTAGGTGGGAAAGTCACAGGTTTTGCATTCATAATAGAATTAACCGAACTAAATGGAATGAAGGGAATCAATCAATACAACTGTAAATCATTGGTAAGATACTAATGGAAAAAGACGTAGAAATTGGAATTTTTGGCGGAACTGGTATTTATGATTCAGGAATGCTTGAAAATGCACAAGAAGTCACAATAGATACGCCGTTTGGAAAACCATCAGATACAATCACTGTTGGAATTTTCAAAGGGAGAAAAATCGCATTTTTGCCAAGACATGGAAAAAAACACACAATCCCACCACACTTGATAAATTACAAAGCCAATATTTGGGCATTCAAAGAATTAGGCATCACAAGAATAATTGCACCTTCCGCAGTTGGAAGTTTGAAAGAAGAGATAGAACCAGGACATTTTGCATTGCCAACACAATTCTTAGATTTCACTAAATCAAGAAACGGTTCATTTTCAGAGAATGGAAGAGTCATACATATTTCTGTAGCAGATCCATTTTGTCCTGAATTACAATCATCGATTCTCAAAGTTACAAAGGAACAAAACATCCACATTCATAAAGATTGCACAGATGTTTGCATTGAAGGTCCAAGATTTTCTACCAAGGCCGAATCAAAATTTTACAGAACTACAGGTGCAGGCATTATTGGAATGACTCTAGTTCCAGAATGTCAACTTGCAAGAGAAGCTCAAATATGCTATGCATCAATTTCAACAGTTACAGATTACGATGTGTGGGCAGAAAAACCAGTTACAGCCAAAGAAGTCTTAGAGACATTATCGAAAAATGTAGAGAGAACAAAGAAAGTTCTTACAGATTTAATCAGTCAAATTCCAAAAACAAGAAGTTGTTCATGTGCAAAGGCTTTAGAAGAAGCTGAATTCTAATCATCAACAAAAGATTCTCTTTTCAATCCTTCTGGCAAAGTAAGGTCACCTTGAAGAAGATTAGACTGTAATGAAGTTATTACTACATCTACATTATACCCTAATTTCTCAAGCTCTTTTTCTGTGACTTTGGAAATTTTTGCACCTATGTTTTGACCGCCAATTCGTCCAAAGGCAATTGCATTGAATCTAAAAGTGTGAGTGTCAATGGTAAAAGTACCAGTAATTTTTGCTGCCATCTGGCTTCCATGAACATTATTAATGTGAACTTTGAGATTCATTTTAGATTTCTACAGCTTTGTTGATATTATCATCTATCAAAAAGCTCCAGTGTTTATCATCTTCAACTTTGAAATTTTTCACTTTAAGAGAGACAATTTGTTCATACAAACATTCATGTTTAATTTCAGAATTTTCTTTCAATCTAACTAATTTCCATTTGTATTTTCCTTGTTGCAATTTACATACAGTGACACCCCATTTTGCATCTGAATCAATTTTTGGCATTCCTACTAAATCTGCCAACTCCTCTATTCCAAGCTGTTTTTCTTCACAAAATCGTTTTTTACAAACACCGCACCGCCAGACATCAACTGAACCTATAGTTCTCTCATCTATGTTGATGTTAACTACACCAAAGTACACGGGTTGATGTTTACAAGATTCTGTATCGATACTCAATGCTGTTTACCAAACATTAGGATTATTTAGTTCTTGCATCATCGTATGATTTTTCGAGAATCACTCCTATATTGTCCACAATTTTATTTCGTTTAAATTCAATATTTTCTCTAGCACATAATTTTCTGTACATGTTTACAGCAGTAAATCTAGGATGCATTGCCTCAAACTCAGTTTCAGAAATATCTATGAAAGCGCCCAACTTCATAAGTGTCTTGGCAGTATTCAAAGCATCATCAGTTGAAATCTTTAATTTTTCTGCAATCATGAGAGGAGACATTTTACCATAGCATGTGACTAAAAGAAAGACTTTTGCTTGTAATGGATCTAGTTTTATTTCTGAAATTAGATCTTTTTCAATTCTGGATATTTCCATCATTTTAAAATAAAATCTAGTCAAATAAAGGAATTATGAATCACTTTTCACCAATAATTTCTTTGATATTTTAAGTGAAAACCCCATTACAATAAAGTGAACTATAGCACCTATGATTGCAGCCTGTATCAAATCATCAAGAATCGTCCAAGCTACGATAAAAGATACAATAGATGGAACAGTGACAATCACTGCAATAATCGAGCCTTTCAAAATAATATTCCTCATCGTCAGCTTACCAGTTTTATTATTACTACTCATTAGACAAATTTCAAAAAATGGTAATAAAAATCAAAGATACTTTATATTTGGTCAAAGTCAAATCGAACTACTTGGCAAGTTATAAGGGAACATATTCAAATGAACAGTCATTAAATTTTGTAATTCCAATTATGGCAATTTTATTTCTTGGAATTATTTACATAATGACTCAAAGATCAGGTTCGGGATTTGTTAGTTTTATTCTAATCGGAGCTGCTGCAATTACAATGTTTTATTGGGTTAATGTTCTAAAGAAAATGACTAAAGATCAAAAGCCTGCATACAATGTAAGAGAACAAGAAACAAAAAATTGGGTTTATGATCTTATCAAAGGAGAAGGAGATTTTGTCTTTGTAGCTGAGGTTCCAGGACCAGAAGACAAGATAGCAGTCAGATTAGTTGACGGTATTTTGTATATTCGTGGCTCTGCAGGTTTTTCAAAAGAAGTTCCAATAGAAGGTTCAAATGAAATGCAAATTTTTGATTTCAAATATAGAAACGGCGTACTCACACTAAGAATAAAATAACTATAAACTTTTTGCAAGTTCTAGTTTTTGTGGAAGATATTTATCAGTAATGTTTGTCAAACCATATTTTGAAAATGCTTCCAATTCAGCTTTTCTTTTTATTTTAAGAAATACATCTAATTCTTTTTTCCATATACCTTCTTGATATCGTGGATCACTTTGTAGATCATAACATCGTTTAATGTCAGATTCAGTCATAGGAATTGTCGGAAGTTTAAATTTTTCAATATCAGTAGCCCATACACCTACCCATTTTGCATCAGGAACTGTTAGTTCTCTTAGATGTGCAGCATTTGCAGACCCAGATTTTATTACCATTGCAATATGTTCTCCATACACATCACCATCGGTAAGAACAATTACAGGCAGTCCCATTTCATCATGTAGTCTTTTTAAAAGAGTTCTAGTGGAACGTGGAGCTTGTCCTCCAGTATTAATGATAATAGATTTGAATTTCTTATCAACTTGTTCTTCTACAAATCTTGTAAATAGACCACCTTTCTCAATAGCAATTACAATTTCAGCGCTTGTATCTACTAGTTCTGCAGTAGTCAAGCTGGGACCTATAGCATATCCATCAGGATGATTAGAAAGATTCATCTTTTTACCTTCATAACCAGGAATTGTATATTCTATATTCAAGTCTCCAAAAATTGAACTTCTCTCTTCTGGAAATATATGAAAATCTTCACGTGGTTTTGATAATACAGCTTCTAAATCGACGATGATATTATCAGACTCGGATTGGTCTTCAAATTCAATTGCGAATGCTTGAGATGAATAATAGACATCTCGTAATGTGGATGATTTTTTCTCTTGGGTTAACCTATTTGCAAAAAATGCTAACCACATTAATTGTGTAAATGATCTTAATTGAGAAGAATTTCTTGAACTTCGAAGTGCGGCAGAATTTCCTAAAATATATTGTCGAAGTTTTTTGTCATAGACAATATTACTAACAGATCTACTAGGAATTGAGAATTTTGGAAATTGTCCATTATCTAAATCGCCATAGACTTTGGCACCATGATCTTTTAGTGCATCGATGATATTTTGCTGTTTTTCATTTGCTTTTTGCTTACGATCTTTAGCTTTGTTTGTCGTCAACTATTATCTCCTCTTCTAATAATTTCTTATAATTCGGTTCTTTAGTCTTTCCAGCAAGTTCTGTACAAAATTGTGCAATTAATGGAAGATATTTTGCATATAGATTTGCTCTCTTTTTTGCCATCTCGGCTTGACCTCGCTTAGACATGTACGCTGCAAGTTTTCTAGACAGGAATTGCAGTCCTAATCTTAATTCACGTTCTATTTCTTGTCTATCGGCAACATTTTCCTTTCCAACTGTCTTGTAAGGTATTCGAGTAGAACAGATATGAGTCACTATAACAAATGGCGGTTCGCCTTTGACTTTATACCTACTCCAATCAGTATCATTTACTACTTTTAGAACGACATCGCTTCCCTCATCATAAAGTAATGGAATTCTATTGGCATATCGATAAACATGTGGACCACCTGGACGTATTTCTCCACCATATGCAATACCCATTTCTACAATAAAGGGAAATCCAGAATAAGCGGAAGCTGGACGTTGAATCACCGCACAAAAATCAGGTTTAAAGAATTTTTTCATCCCTTTTTTTTTTTTTTTTTTTCCTAGTGGTGCTAGACAACTTGGATCTGGTGAAAGAAAATCTTCAAATTTTTGTAGCGAATCACTGAGTTTTACTAATTCTTCATTGGTCATAGAACCCATTCGTTTTTCTGGTTTGAAACCTGCAAATTCTGCAAATTTGATAGCTGTGGATGGCCCTATTCGTTGAAATCTTTTTGTCAAAAATGTAGTTAGTGTTTCTCCTTGTACAGTACCAGTCAATTGTTTGTAGTATTGACTTTCAGGATCCATGTCAACAGATTTAGATTGTGAATCACCAAAATCCCAATAATACAATTTTTTATTTGGTACATCAATGTCTTCGATTCTGATTTTACTTAGTTTATCAAAATCCATTTTAAGAAAAGACATCAAAGAGATTACAACTCTTACAGGTCTAGAAAGAGTTTTCCAACGTTTTTTTGCTTTATCCATTATTCCAGTGAATGCAAGATTATTTTTTGCTAATCCTAAATCTTTTCTGACTTTTTCAACCATGGCATCATCAATATTTGGAATTTCAAATTGGGATTCAACCATCATTCGTCTAATTGTTTCGACATCAATACCATGTGCATGAGGTCTAATTATTGTGGGTGCAGGTGGCATTTCATTTACGATTTTAGAATAATGGAATTTTTCTCCTTTAGGATCATCAAAAGTTATTGTTGCATACGGAGTAATCAAAGAGGTTTCATAAACATAATCTTTAATTTTTGAACCTGCTTTTGCATAATCGCCTTCTAGACAAATACTTACAGAAAGGCCTCGTTTTGTTACTTCTTTGGTAGTGTGTTTTAGAATCACAGGTTTATTTTTTTGGATATCTAGTAGTAATTCAAATTCGTCTTGAATTTTTCCGTCAGTTGAACTTTTGACTAAAACAGGTTTGTTTGTTGTAATCTGACCATATAGAATTGCCATGGTTGCCCCAAGACCAAACATACCTCGTGCCTGTTTTAATCCAAATTTGGAACCATAAAGTACAGTTCCAAATGCCAATGGAACATGTTTGGATTCTATTCCAGGTCCATTATCTTTTACTGTTAGAATGTATGGCTTTGGATCTGGTTTTTCTGGATCAACTGCCTTTATTGACATATGAACATCTGGGAGTATTCCTTTCTGATCACATGCATCTAAAGCATTTTCTACAAACTCTCTTACCGCTGTGTATAATGATCTAGTAGGGTTGCTAAAACCAGCTAAGTCCCTGTTCCTATAAAAAAACTCACTTGGTGAGATTTGATTAAATTTTTCTTTAATAGAAGACATCTTGATTTTCCCATAATTGCATTTTTTCTTGTTTATTTTTCCTGTTCGCTGCTTCTAATTTGTTGTAAACTGCACCATGTATACTACCATTCGATATTGATGATATTGCATCTACAACTAATCTTAGTTTACTAGTATCACCAATTATTGAAACAGTCTTTCCATAAACAGAGATGTGAGTTCCAGTTAAATTTTCCATATTTTTTCTTGCCTTGCCACCTTCTCCTATAATTCTCCCTTTTATCCTTTCAATATTTGCATTAGATTTTCCTGCAAACTCTCTCAAATCTATCACATGTAATGCATTTTCACCCTTTAGTAAACTCATTGCATTTTCAGGAGAAAATCCTCTACCTATTGCGGTAACAATTTCCATAGCTTTGAAGGGTTGAATGTTTTCAACATCACCGTTGGATTTGATAAAAACTTCACCAGTTTCACCATCTATATCCAAAGTAACATAGCAAAGTTGTTCAATATTATATTTTACATTTCCAGACTTGCCAATTAATACGGCTATGCGTTCATTTGGAATTCGAAGTATTTTTTCAAAGCTCATTTTACAATGTCCTCAAATATTTTAGTTGGATCTTCAACAGAAATTCCCCTTTTAGAAAAGAATCTGGTGATATTATTAATATCTCTTTTAAGAAATTCATGAGCATTGGGATGTCTTAGATCAACTGCAGAGCCAAGATCAAAAAGAATCAATCCTTTTGGAGTTTTAAAAATATTATATTCAGAATAATCCCCATGAACCAGTTTAGCTTTTTGATAAAGCCGTGTAATTATTGAGATTGCTTGAGCATAGTCATTTTCATCAACCTCTGATTCAAGCAAAATCTTTGCAGGAGAGCCATTTTCACCAATAAAGTCTAGAGCAAGCACATTATTTGAAACATAAAGAGGTCGAGGAACTGGAATTCCGCATTTATAGCACTGCGACAAATTTCTATGCTCCTTTTTTGCCCATAAATAAATAAGATTTTTTGTTCCCTTTTTCAATTTTGAAAATCGTGGGTCTCCAGATATGTATTGTTCTCTTTTTTTAAAATTTGAGGTACTGATCAAGTAAATTTTTAATGCAACATCATTATTTTTTTCATCAACAGCCCAGAAAAGAACAGATTCTTTTCCTGCACTTACAGGGCCATTAACATATGCAATGATGTGATCTGTGATCATCTTGTAAAGTGTCATTACAGTAGGTTTGTCTAAAACTTCGTTGATCACCTTACCTTTTTTGAATCCATCTTCTAAACCTCCTCTTTTAGATTTAGAAATTAATTTATTATCAACTTTTGATTCTAACTTTCTACTTAGATCATCATACAACAAATCATCGGACATTACATCATCTGACAATGAACATTATTGCAAACACTAGATAAAAGAGATTTCCTTTATCATGTTTGTATTTAGAAATGGATATTTTCATGTGATCAACATAGTTATTTCTTTATTTGTAATTTAAATGCATTACATTTTAAAAACAATCAAGAAAGGCACTCCAGAGATTTTTTTTACCCCATTTTCAGACCCGATTCCAAGTTCTAATGAAAGAGATATAGTGTTTTTTCCAACCATGTTAATTATCGACGAATTTTCAAGTAATTTTTTAGCTTCATCTTTTTCAATTATTTGATCACCGTAGTAGCTCTTACTTATTGTCACAGTCAATTCATTTTGAGAGATATTTTTTCCAAGAAGATCTGCATCACAAATATTCAGCATTAAATTTTTTTGATATTCAGTAACTTTAACTGAGAATTGCATTACGCATATTTACCTTTTAGAGTGGATTTTGCACCGCAAGCTTCACAAACCAAAAAAGATATTCGGTTTTCTTTTAGAATCTTTGTATCAGGACTTTTACAAGTATGGCACTCCAAATAGTCCTTAACATAAATTTGAAAAAGACGAGTAAAGTCATCAGGGGCTCTTCTTCCAACAAACATTGCCTTATCACCTAAGCGTTCAGCCGGAACCGCAAATTCTTTAGAAAGATATTGCAAGACTTTATCAGGGTCTCTGCGAAGAACTTTTGGAAATTCTGAGAAATTACGCAGAAAAGTTTTTTGGCCCTCCCACATCACATCAACCACTGGAAGTTCAAATCTAGTAGTAGATGCTTTTTTAGTATCACCTAATTTGTCCTGACTTCTCTTCAGTAGGTGTTCATAATCAGATTTGGTCACTGAAAAATTGTGTATACCGTACCCTATATTGGTTTTTGAAAAAGAGAAATCGTGTGGATTTTGTTGGTCTTACATCTTTCCTATTCGGAAGACATTAGTTCCACATTTAGGACATGTGCCTTTTACAGCAGGACGCCCGTTCTTTAGTTTAGTTTCTTTGGGATCTTTGACTTCCCTTTTAGCTCTGCATTTTACGCAATATGCTTCTACCATTCTAGAAAATGTCGTACTTGGTGGTATTTAGGAAGAGCCTGTGAAAATTATTTAACTATAGACTAGATGTGTGTAAATTTTTTAATATACCAAAAATGAAGTATTATAAAAAATTTCAACGAATATTGTGATTTTTTTAATATTTCTAATAAGAATTGTATTTGTATTGATTTTTTTTAACATTTATTCAATAAGAGACTATATTTTGAAAGGTTTACCAGTTATAAACACCCTAATTCTAAGCTAACAAAATGGCATCCAAAAAGGGGGTTATAATTACAATAATTATTTTAGTGGCAATTACAGCTGCCAGTTTCCTATTTTGGGTTATACCTCAAGAGAATCCATCAACATTGGTGGTATCAGATTATGAGAATTATCTTGACGGGGTAAAGAAAATTCATGAAGTTTTAAAAGAATCTATTGAAACAGAGTTTCAGAATCTTTTAGATGGAAAAACACCTCCTGATGATTACATTGCAATAACTGAAGTGACATCATCTCAAGTTACGGGTCAAATTAGTGAATTTGTAACGTCTAAACCACCAAAGGAATGGCAAGATAGTTACATTAGTTACATGGAGGCTCTAAAAAAATTCAACTCTTATATCGTAGAAACTAAAGTTGCAGCAAACATGTTAAAAGATGGTCAGATCGATGCTGAAATTATGCAAAAAATAGAAATGTTAAGGTCAGAATCACAGGAACTAATCAATAAATCAGACGGGTTAAGACCATAGTTAGGCTCAAAACCGAATTATAATATTTTTAAGAGTTGGAAATCATTAAAAAGCAATTCAACACTTAGAAAAAAGAATGTCGCAGAGTTCTGACAAGGTAGAAAAAGAGGTCAATGCATCCACAGCTAACAAGTTGTTAGTAATTTGTGTTGACAGAGATAACGACATTGGTGAAAAAGCAGGCATTATGACGCCAGTTATTGGAAGAGATGCGTGTATTGATGCAGCACAGAGATTTGCATTAGAAGATCCGGAAGACGCAGATTCTAATTCAATGTTTTCTGCAATTAAAACATATGAAGATTTGGTAAGTAAGGGCTATCAAGTCGAAGTAGTAATTGTAGCTGGGATTAAAGAGAGGGGAGTGCAAGCAGATGAAAAAATTTTAATTGAAATTAAGAAAATTTTAGAGGTATTTTCTGCAAATGGTGCAGTAATTGTATCAGATGGAGAAGATGACGAAAGTGTAATTCCGGTCATTCAAAATGTATTGCCAGTTGTTTCTGTTCAAAGAGTCATTATGAAAGTAAGTAGAAGTGTGGAATATTCCTACGCAGTTTTTGGAAAATATTTAAAAATTTGGGGAGGGCATCAAAAAGCATTTTTATTTGATTATTTTTAATTTTAATTCCTGCAGTTGTTTGGGATCAATTTCTGAAGGTGC
>JACRND010000178.1 GCA_016234975.1 Nitrosarchaeum sp.
TATGAATTAGCTATATGTGCAATAATAGCGGCACTATTTTTTGATTTTATCAACGGGTTTCATGATGCAGCAAATTCTATTGCAACAGTTGTTGGAACTCGAGTACTAAAACCGCTCCAAGCAGTGACCCTTGCAGCTGTAGCAAACTTTGTTGGTCCATTTCTTTTTGGTGTCGCAGTTGCAACAACAATTGGAAAGGGAATTATCAATCCTGATTTTGTAACTATTCATATCATCATAGGTGCATTATCTGGTGCAATTGTCTGGAATCTAGTTACTTGGTGGTGGGGGTTTCCATCTTCAAGCAGTCATGCACTTATAGGCGGTATAATAGGGGCAGGCATTGCAGGTGCGGGAACACACGCAATAATTTTTGGTGGACTTGAAAAGGTAGTAACTGGAATAATTATCTCACCTATAGTAGGATTAGTCGGTGCATTTTTACTTGCAACCGTAATTATCAGAATATTTGCAAACAAAAAGCCAGGCAAAGTGAACTCTGTTTTTGGCAAACTACAGCTTGTATCGTCCACTTATTTTTCGTTGACACATGGGGCAAACGATGGTCAAAAAACAATGGGAATAATCGCATTAATTTTGTTAACAGAAGGTGTGATCACAAATTTCGATGTGCCATTCTATGTCATAATAATGGCTGCCCTCGCAATAAGTCTTGGTACGTTTTTGGGGGGCTGGAGAATCGTAAAAACAATGGCAGTAAAAATAACCCAACTAAAACCATATCAGGGATTTGCTGCAGAAACTAGCGGTGCAACAATTTTAGCTGTTTTGGCACACGCTGGAATTCCTGCAAGTACCACTCATGCAATTTCTGGTGCCATAATGGGTGCAGGTGCAGTAAGACGTATTTCTGCAGTTAGGTGGGGAATAGGCAAAAGAATAGTCTGGGCCTGGATTATCACAATTCCTGCTAGTGCTGGAGTTTCATATTTGGCAATGCTTTTGATCAAACTTTTTGTGTGAGTTATTTTCAAATTTTGAGATGACTCAAAATAAAACAAATTCTATTGTAAATCGAGGTAAGATAAATGAAAGGAGATAAAATTAAGGGCAGAAAGATTTACCTGTCTAATCCTAAAGACTATAAAATAATTTTAATTCCATTCAAAATATTATGAAAAAAATTCTTTTTATCTGTGTTGAAAATGCCGGTAGGAGCCAAATGGCTGAAGCATTCTTTAGAAAACACATGCCAAAAGGATTTGAGGCAATAAGTGCTGGAACAAAACCAAGCACTCAAGTAAATCCGATTGTTTTACAAGCAATGAAAGAAATTGGTATTGACCTTGAAAATCAAATACCAAAACACATATCACAACAAATTATAGATGAATCTGAAAAGGCAATTAACATGGGATGTATGGATAAGGAATCATGTCCTGCTCTATTTATGAAAGATGTATTAGATTGGGAAATTCCAGATCCAAAGGGAAAATCAATAGAGGAAGTACGAGAAATTCGTGATCAAATTGAAATTAAGGTAATGAATTTGATCAAGTCATTTGAGGGAAATATCTGATGACTCACTCAAATTTACAAATTTTTCTAGTTGAGTTAATTGGAACGTTTATTCTTGTTGTGTTTGCAACTGGTTCTATTGTTTATGATGTGCAAACAGGTGGAACACTGGGAATTACTTTTGCTGCAGTTGCACCATTTATTGCATTAATAATAGGAATCTACTCGTTTGGAAATATTTCATTAGCACATTTTAACCCCGCTGTGACAATTGGGTTTTACATTACAGGACATATTTCTAAAATTCAAATTGCATATTATTTTGTTGCAGAGATTATTGGAGCCCTGTTTGGTTCCTTATTTGTTATAAGTTTTATTGGTACTGAAGCAAACCTTGGAGCAAATGCCCCAAATCATGATTTTTCTTTATTTTTAATATTCCCAATTGAGGTTTTAGCATCTGCTTTGCTAATGGCTGTGATCTTTACCGTAGTTTACACAAAAGGACTCAAAGGATTTGGTGGAATCGCCATTGGTGGAATTGTTGGATTGGATATCTTTTTTTTGGCTTTTATTTCAGGCGCTTCGATGAATCCTGCACGAGCATTAGCTCCAGCATTATTCTCAGGTGTGTTAGATAATTTGTGGCTGTACTGGACTGCGCCTTATGTGGGAACTATTATCGTAGCATTTCTATTCCGAAACAAATTTCATCAGCGAAATAGAATTCTATGAATTATTACGAATAATAATGACCCCAACCTCAATTGATTATTGTCTAATTCTAAAAGATTATTCAATGATGCTAAAAAAGTGATTCCATCCGGTGTCAATAGCCCTGTTAGGTATTTTGAGCCATATCCATTCTTTGCCAAAAAATCTGATGGTGCTTACATCTGGGATGAAGACAAAAACAGATACATCGATTTCTGTAACGGCTACGGCGCACTACTGTTAGGACATAGACGAAAAGAAATTCTAAATGCTGTATCAAAACAATTAACGCAAGGAACTCTGTTTTGTACTCCAACCGAATCTGAAATAGAACTATCAAAATTAATCATTGGTAATTTTCCCTCGATTGACAAAGTTAGATTGGTAAATACTGGTGGCGAAGCTACAATGACTGCCATAAGATTAGCTCGTGGATTTACAAAAAAGAAAAAGATCATAAAGTTTGAAGGATGTTATCATGGAGCACATGATTCTGTTTTGGTAAAAGCTGGTTCTGGTTCTGCCCATAATGGAATTTCAGTATCTGACGGCGGATTAGACGAGGTTTCAAAAAATACTCTTGTTGTACAGTATAACAATTCTGAAGAACTTGAAAAAATCATAACAAAAAACAAAGATGTCGCTGGAGTTATAATTGAACCAATCTTAGCTAATATGGGATTGATTTTACCTGAAAATAATTTTCTATCCGAAGTTAGA
>JACRND010000186.1 GCA_016234975.1 Nitrosarchaeum sp.
AGGTGGAGATTTCAGAAGAAGAGAAGGTACTGATTCTAGAAGAGAAGGTGGAGATTTCAGAAGAAGAGAGGGTACTGATTCTAGAAGAGAAGGTGGAGAATCTAGAAGAAGAGAAGGTGGAGATTTCAGAAGAAGAGAGGGTACTGATTCTAGAAGAGAAGGTGGAGATTTCAGAAGAAGAGAAGGTACTGATTCTAGAAGAGAAAATAAAAACTATAGAGAAAGAACAGATTCTAAATCAAATAAAAACAAAAAGAGAACGAAGTTTGAAAGAAGATAATTATGAATTTTTTTGGATAAACTCAGACGGTGAAAAAAAGCTAGCCACTGAAAATTTGGTTGTTGGAAATCAAGTATATAATGAAAAATTAATTACAAAAAAAGGAACAGAATATAGATTATGGGATCCATTTAGAAGCAAATTATCTGCAGCAATAATGAATGGATTAGAAATATTTCCATTTAAAAATAAATCAACTGTATTGTACCTAGGAGTATCAACGGGTACAACCGTTAGCCACATTTCAGATATTGTTGGACCTACGGGAATAGTTTTCGGAGTTGAACATGCAAGTAGAGTAGCCAGAGATTTTTTAGATAGAGTTGCATCACATAGATCAAATATAATTCCAATTTTACAAGATGCAAGAAAACCAAAAGAGTATTTTTCAGTATTTGGTAAAGTGGATGTAGTGTATGTAGACATAGCACAGCCTGATCAAACAAATATTGCAATAGAAAATTGCAAAATGTATCTCAAAAAAGATGGTTATTTCTTTTTAGTAATAAAAACAAGAAGTATTGATGTCACAAAATCCCCAAGAAGAATCGTAGAAGAAGAGATAGAAAAAATGAAAGTCCATTTTGAGATTCTGCAGGTGATAGATCTTCATCCATATGATAAAGATCATGCAATGGTAATTGCAAAGTTCCTAAAGTGATTTTTTATTCAATATTTTTTGGGTTGGCTTCCAACTTTTACGCACAAAAATGGGAAGAGTTTGGTTGGATTCATAATATGATTTAACAAAATTAATTGTTTTAGAATCAGACGGATATCCACTTCCCAAATCATGGTTTTTTCTGAGCTTGTCTATCACTCTGTCTCTAGTAACTTTGGCAATTATGGATGCGGCGGAAACTACAACAAACCTGCTATCTGCATGATGATATGATTTGATTTTTTTGTTATTGGATAATTTTGCAATTTCTTTTCCAAATCTTTGTGGATTAACATCACATGAATCAACATATGATATATCTGGATTTAATTTTGAAATAACTTTTGCCATATATTTGGCTTCTAGATGATTAAGACCGTGTTTCTTAACACTGGCGTCAATGTATTTTGGAGAAATTTTTGTGACATAGTAATCATCCACTAACGCAATTATTTTTTTATAAAGTTCCTCTCGTGATTTTGGAGTTAATTGCTTTGAATCTTTTACACCCAATAAAGATAGTTTATGAATATTGGTTTTGTCCAAAGATATTCCAGCAATTACAAGAGGTCCCAACATGGAACCGCGTCCAGCATCATCCACCCCACAAATTTGCATTGCTTCTGTCTTAGAACACACGTATTAAACCATTATAGGTTAAGTAAATACAGAATAATAATTGCAAATTCCAGATGAAATGTTTGAGGAAATTATAGAAGGCCAAACAAAAGTACGGGTTCCAAAAAAATCAATCACAGATAAAGTTCCACCAAAAGAACCAGCATTTTTTAATCCAAAAGCAAGATTGAATAGAGATTACTCAATAATTGCTTATGGAGCTTTTCTAAAAAATTTTGCAGGGCCAAAAATATTCTTGGAGGGATTATCAGGTGTGGGTATCAGAGGATTACGAGTTGCAAACGAATTAAAAGTAGACAAGGTAGTAATCAATGATCTAAATCCAACGGCATTAAGATTAGCAGAGTATTCAGCACAATTAAACAATTTAAAAAATATAGAATATTCCGAAATGGAAGTATGTAGATTTCTTAGCAAGTATTCCACAAAAGGAGAAAGAGGCTCAATTATAGACATAGATCCGTTTGGCTCGTCATCACAGTTTTTTGATTGTGGAATAAGGGCGACTATGCATGGTGGAATTCTATCTACTACAGCTACGGATCTTCAGGTGTTAAACGGACTTTATCAAAATGCATGCAAGAGAAAGTATGGTGGAATTCCAATAAGAGTAGAATATGGTAATGAGATGGCAATTCGATTAATTTTAGGATGTCTTAGGATGGTCGCAGGAAGAATAGGTGTGGAGATTGTTCCACTATTTGCAGAAAGTAATATGCATTATTACAGAACATATGTACGAGTTCTTATCAGACAGGATCAAAAAGAAAATATCGGGTACATTTTACATTGTAAAAATTGTGGTCATAGAAAGATAGTACATGAACAGAGTAATGACTGTGAATTATGTAAATCAAAAATAAGTGTTGGGGGACCACTATGGATTGACAATATTTTTGACAAAGAATTTGTAGAAAATATGATTTTAAAAGTACCAGAGTTATCAGTAAACAAAGTTTGTGAAAAGACATTACAAAAATGTCTTGCAGAATCAGAAATGCCTGGAATTTACTTTACACTTGATGAAATTGCATCAAAAATGAAATCATCGCCACCAAAATTAGAAGATGCAATAAAAAATTTACAAAAAAATGGCTATTTATCTAGTCCCACATCATTTTGTCCCACGGGCTTTAGAACAAATGCTAACATAAATGAAATAATCAAAGTGTTCTCAGATCAGCCAGTAAATCCCAAACAGACATAGTATAATTCACTACTTTGTTTTCTACTTGCTTCAGGCTTGGTAAGATTTATTCTAGCAAATTTTTTCTTAATATAGTCTTTAAATTCCATTGAGTATTCTCCATCAAAAACTTTGAAAATTGCATTTCCTTTATGCATTAAAACTTTGTCCATAATTTTTGTGCATTCATAATTCAATGAAATTTGTATCGCATGATCAACAGACCAGTTCCCAGTAATTTGTGGTGAAAGATCACATATTACAGCATTAACTTTTCTTTCAAAATAAGATAAAATATCATCAATTACAAACTCATTTTCAATATTTTCTCTAATAATATGAGCTCCAGGAATTTCTTCTACATATGATGTATCAATACCCATAACCTTACCTTTGTTGCCAGCCAATTTGACTGCCATTTGAGTCCAACCTCCAGGTGCACATCCTAAATCAAGAACATAAAATCCAGGTCCAATAATACGATAAGATTGATTTAGTTGTTTGAGTTTGTATGCAGCCCTACTTCGAAATCCCTGTTCATGAGCTAATTTTCGATATTGATCTCGTCGTGCATCTATGAGCTTCATTTGACTTTCGCAGGTTTTTTCATGTCAGCAAGTACCCAGTCTTCAATAAATTGACAATTACGAGGACTGATTTCTCCTTCAAGTGAACATTTTTGTTCCACAGGACAAACAAGGCAAGGCGCATTCTCAATTGACAGAGTACTAATGGGAGTCTTCTTTAGAATTAATTTATACGTCCAACGACCTTTGTCTAGAATTTTTTCTCTGTAAATAGTACCCATTCTTTCTAATTTTAATGCAAGTCTAGAACCATCTCTACTTGTAAGCTTAAGTTTTTTCCATAGTTCGCTTTGAAACATTCCCTCAGATTCACGTTCAGCTAAGACATCACAGATTTTGTTTGTGAGTCTTTCCATGTCAACTTTTTCAATTTGGAAATTTTCAATCTCTTCATCTGTTAGTTGTTCTTCTAACTCTTCTTCTAATGTTTTTTCAGCTTCTTTTTTAATTTCTTCTAGTTCTTTCTTAGTTAGTTTCTTTTCTTTAGGTAATGCTTCTTTTTTTGCGGGTTTCTTTTCTTTAGAAGGTACTTCTTTTTTTGCGGGTTTCTTTTCTTTAGAAGGTGTCTTTTTTGCCACATCTTCAGATAGTTTATCTTTTTTCTTTGTCATCAAATCACCTTAATTTTTAATATAACTCCTAACCATACATGATTTCATTCCTATTTAATAGTAAATTTTTCACTTGCTGTTATACTATTCTTTTGATTCGGATCGCTCATTTTCACGACTAACTCGTATTGACCGGGGGTATCTATTATTTCAGAAAACGTATCATCAACAGGCAAAAGGGCGTTATTTTGATCAAAACATTGTTTAAAAAATCCACTTTGTGTGATTACAGTGTTTGTTTCAGAATAAATTGTAACATAAAGATCCCCACAATCAAAAAATGGGTCGTCTATCTTCACTTGCATTTCAATTAGAGTGGAAACAGAATATTGTTTTTCCAATCCAATTATATTAATTGATTTATCATGAGTTGCGGTGTTTGTTGAGTCAACACGCCACATGTTTAGCTCTCGGTCAGGTGATTGAAGAATATCTGCCATAACTACAGAACCAAAAGCAATTGAAAGTACAATAGGTAAAATAAATACAACATATGCCAATCTAGTTGCCATTTCGTTTTTTCACCTGTAATTCCCTTATATCTATTTAGCAAAATTCCAATGCTTATGATGAATTTGACGAATGAGTTAAATCGAAGCCGACTAAATATCGCTAGATGCGACTTAGAAAATTTAGAGTTAGAGCATATCGTTGCATTCATGATTCCGGCGAAATTACGGTTGGGGATTTAGCAGCTTTTGTTGGAAGAAATGAAAGTGGAAAAACAACAATTCTACAAGCACTGACTTTATTGAATAGAGATGAAAGAGTTTCAGAATTAGATCTTTGTGATGAGTTATCAGAAGAACTCAAAGGAGAAATCAGACTAGCTGAAGGAGAATTCGAATTAAGTCCAAATGAAATCAGATTACTCAAACAATCATTTCCAGGTTTACCTGAAATGAAGAAAATAAAATTATTCAGAACTAATAAAAAACCAAAAGTGCAATATGAGTTTGAGGATATTCAAATTAGTGAAGAGAAAAACAGAGAACTGAATTCTTGGGAAAATTTTTCAAAACAAATATTAAATTTTTTAGATACAATACCAAATCATCTCAGAATTCAAATTGATACAAGATTATTTGAAGGTCCTCCCCCAAAAAATCAAGAAGTGTTTGATAGTGGAATGGCCGAGTTTAGTAATCAATTTCATGTAATAGCTGTACAAGAACCAAAAGTTATAGAAGAATGGGAAAAGATCTATGAAAGTCCTGAAAATCAATTCTCTAAACTTCTTAGTGGAGAAAGTGAAAAATCAGCTTTGGAGAACTTTATTGCAGCAGAATTGCATCCCCGTTTTGTATATTTTTCAGATTACAAGAAAATCTATGGCAATATCAACCTAAATGAATATCTCAGGGAGGAAAAAGGAGAAAGAGTAGGTTCGATAGAATTTGTCGAGGAGTTTGACAAGGCTGAAACAGTAAGAAATCTTTTTTATTTAGCAGAATTAGACATTAAAGCTTTAGATGAAGTCAAAGGCACTCCATCAAAATGCATTAAACTTCTCAATACTGCAAGTAATAGATTAACTAAGAAATTAAATCCAGCATGGAAAGGAGATCCAATCCATGTTGATTTGAGATACAATCCAGGAAATATCATGAGTGTTGTAATTTCAGATATTCATCGTGATGGAACGGTAACCAATACAGGTTTGCTAAATAGAAGAGCTGAGGGTTTCAAATGGACATTTTCATTTATTGTGAACTTTGCAGCAGAAACACAAAGGGCTGAATTAAAAGAAGCCATATTACTTCTTGATGAGCCTGCAAGAAATCTTCATCCTACACAGCAAAGAGGAATTTCAGATCTATTGAAGAATTTGGCAGGATCAAATCAGGTTTTGTATGCTACTCATTCACCATTCATGATTTTTGATTATACGCCTGGAAACTTGCTAGTAGTGGAATTAGATAAAAGAAAACACCTCAGTAAAATTTTTTATGATTACTGGAATGCGGATGATAAAACACTAACTCCAATACTATATGGTTTATCAAGAGGGTTAGTAGAATCGATTGTAGACAGAGAGATCGGTACTAATTCCAGACCAGTGATTATTGTAGAGACAATGTCAGATGCAATGTATCTGAATGCTTTTGATAAATTTTTACAGGACCCAAATATTTCAATGAATCCACTAAACGTCGTAGCTGCATACAACAAAAATTCCGTGTTGCCTCTGGCAATTTTTTACAGAAATCACGGATACAGGACATTTATTTTATTAGATAATTCGGAGGAGTCTAAACAAATTTCAGCTCAGTTAGTATCAAATGAATTTTCACCAATTCAGACAATATTTTTTGAGAGAGAGGGGAAAAATTTAGAATCAATTGAGGATTATCTTGTTCTAGAAGATTATCTTCATGCAGTTAATCAAACATATGAGATTAGATTGAGAAAAGAAGGTTATTCAAATCTCACATCTCGAGATATAACTTTAAGAGAAAAGAAAGGAGTTTTAGAGAATCTGAAAAAAATCTGGGAGGAACATAGAGACGATGATTGGGGTCAATTCGATAATGAAGAAATCACTCGATATATTTGTGAAAAAATCACCTTGGAAGAGACGGATTTCTTGTCAGATAAAACCAAAGACCAATTTAGATCATTATATAGATTAATTGCTGAAAGAATACGACAATATCAAAATGTCACTACAAAATCAGATTTGGCCAAATTTCAAAGGGCTAGAGCTTAAGATTAAAGAAGTTTGCTGATGAAAAATACTCCAATAACAAATACAAAAGCAGTAAAATATCCTTTAAGGTTTAATTGAGAGATGAAGCGGCTTGAACATATGAGCAAGTCCTCTATGAGAGGAATTTTCCTTTCCTTAGTCTTATTATGTTTAACAGTAGCAATAATCACTCCAATCAACACATATGCAGTAGAAACAATTAATGCAAAAAGTTTTTCATTTGAAGAAACCACAATTATCGAATTTACAAATAGTGGGAAAGAAGATGTAAGTTCATTTAGAATTTGGCTAGGCAATGATATTAATTTTAAATCATTTAAAACAGAAAGCGGTTGGGTTGGTCAGAAAACGCCTCAAGGTGTTATAATTTTCACATCTTCAGAATCTATCAAACCAGGTGAATCTATAAAAATTGGAGTTAAGACAGACAAAATAAACCCAGGAATAAATTGGAAAGCACTTGATAGAAACGAAAAACAGATAGAAATTGGAAAAACTACTCCAAAAGAATTACCAAAACCTATAATTAATGAAAAATTAACAGAAGAAAATTCAAGTGATGGGATTTTATCTAATTCAGCATTTAGAATAATTCCAGACAAACCCAATGCAGGATCAACAGTTAGAATTGCAGGAGAGAACTTTGGAGCGTTACAACAATTTGATTTTTACATAAACACAGACAAAATTGGAACTGTTGAGACAGATGAGGATGGTAGTTTTATCAGTACTGTGAC
>JACRND010000187.1 GCA_016234975.1 Nitrosarchaeum sp.
GCAACAAAAAAAGAGATTTCTGAGGCTTACAAACTAGTAACAAAAGAGCAGATTAATGCAATATCTATGGCAAAAAACAGACTGGCAAAAACTGAATTAGCACTAAAAAAACAATTTGACAACATTGAAATAAAATATGATGGAATAAAAATCACAAAATCCTTCATTCCAATAGACAGTGTTGGATGTTATGTCCCGGGTGGATTGGCACGATATCCTAGCTCAGTTGTAATGTCAGTTGTACCTGCGAAACTTGCTGGAGTGAAAAAAATTGCTCTAGTAACGCCTCCAAATAAACAAGGAAAAATTGATCCACTTGTTTTGGTTGCTTCAGATATTTGTGGTGCCGATATAATATTCAAAGTAGGTGGCGCTCATGCAATTGCAGCATTAGCATTTGGCACAAGATCAATTCCGAAGGTAGATAAAATTGTAGGACCTGGAGGATCATTTGTCACCACAGCAAAGCATCTTGTAGCTAATATGGTCTCAATTGATATGTTGGCAGGCCCAACAGAACTTGTTATTCTAGCAGATGATTCTGCTGATCCGAAACTAATTGCACTGGATCTGATTTCACAAGCAGAACACAGCTCCGACACAAAATGTCAATTAATCACAACATCACAAAATCTTGCAAACAAAGTAGTATCTGAAATTAAAAAACGAATCCCGACACTACGAAGGAAAGAGATCATAAAATCCAGTCTACAAAAAAATGGATTTATTGCAGTAGGTAGCATTTCAGATGCGATATTACTTGCAAACAAGATTGCTCCAGAACACATCCAAATCATCACAAAAAACCCAAACAAAATAGCTGATCAAATCAAAACCGCTGGACTTGTATTGATTGGTCAAAATACTCCATCGGCAGCAAGTGATTACTTGCTTGGATCAAATCACATCCTGCCGACTAATCGTTTTGGCAGATCAAGGGGCTCATTGTCAATTCTTGATTTCCTAAAGCTACAAACCTGTGTGGAATCAACAAAACCTGCATTGCAAAAAATTGACAAACCACTGAAGGCTTTAACAGAATCAGAAAATCTCCCAAATCATTACGAGGCAGTAAGGAATCGATTATGACAAAAAAACAATTTATCATAAAGGTGGAGGAGATGGCAAAATTGCAGGGATATCAAAAACCAGAGTACAATGAAGGAGTACTAAAGCTTGATTCTAATGAGAATTTTGTAATCAACAAGCAATTACAACAAGACCTTATAGATATGGCACAAAAAAATTCTGACATCCGTGAATATCCTCTAGGAAAATCAGAAAAACTGATTGAATCTATTGCAAACTATGTCAATCTTCCAAAACAAATGATTGGGCTTGGCAATGGCTCTGATCAAATTCTGGACATAATTCTTTCAAACTTTGCATCAAAGAAAACCAAAATTCTGACATCAAATCCAACTTTTGGCTTCTTTGAGGAACGATGCAAACTATATCAAATTCCGACAATAAAAATACCATTCTCGAAAGACATGATACTAAATCTTGATGATTTTATGTCAAAATCAAAACAAGCAGACATTCTTTATCTGGACTCACCAAACAATCCAACAGGTTTCCAATTCAAAAAAGAAGAACTTGTAGAACTGATAAAAAAATGCGATGGAATTGTAATCGTGGATGAAGCTTATGGGGAATTCTCTGACTACTCAGTGGTTGGATTGACAAAAAAGTCTGAAAATCTAATCGTAGTTAGAACATTTTCAAAAACATTTGGGTTAGCTGGATTAAGACTTGGTTATGTTGTATCGAACAAAAAATTTATCGATGTATTTTCACGTGTACTACAATATCCATATCCACTTAACACGTTAGCAATTGAGGCGGGAATACTGGCATTACAAAAAATAAAACAAATTGAAGAGACAACACGAATTATCAAAGAAGAACGAACACGAATAATCAAAAAATTGAGAGAAAGCGGAGCATTTGATGTATTTGATTCGAAAGCAAATTTTGTGTTATTTGATGCACGTGGTGCAGACAAGCGAATCTACACTGCATTACTTGAACAAGGAATATCCGTGCGCAAATTAGGCAAAATCGGAAAACATGAGGGGTGCCTGCGAGTAACTGTGGGCACAAAAGACATGAATTCTAAATTCCTACTTGCAATACGTGATCTCTTAAAATGAAATATCAGAGTAGCGGAAGAGGAGTATTTATTCAAAAAAATACCCTTCAATTTATTGAGAAAATTGACGCGATAATTTTTGACTGTGATGGTGTACTAATTGATGTCTCAAAATCATATGATCTTGCAATAAAGCAGACAACTGCATATGTTTTGGAGAAATTTGCGCATATCAAGTCTATTCCAATCACACGTACAATAATAAATGGATTCAAGGCCACTGGTGGATTCAACGATGAGGTTGATGTTACCTATGCATCAATACTTTCACTTGTGGCCGCAGATCAACTCGGGGTTGATCCGAAAAAATTCATCAATACTGTTACGAGGAATGCAGATAGTACGGGAATAATCTCTGTTGAAAAGTTTCTTAATACCATGAATGTAGATCTTTCTAATATACAAAAAAAACTAGATTATCCTGGATCTCATTCTGCTAAGCCCTTATACAAAATCTTTGATCAGATCTTTTATGGTCCAAAATTATATAAAAAAATCTTTCACAAACCATCTGATCTCAAAGAAAAAGGATTCATTGAAAATGATATTGTTGTTGTAACAAAAAAATTGTTGGACATACTGGGAAAGAAATTTGAAAACAAAATAGCAATGGTTACGGGTCGTGGAAAATACTCTACTGCACACTCATTGGATAAGTTATTTGGCAAGTTTAACACAAACGCATCATTCTTTCTTGAAGATCATTCGAGGAAACTGGCAAAGCCTAACCCGAAATCGTTACTCATGTCAATTAATTCTCTAAATTCGAAATGTTGCATCTATGTGGGAGATTCCATGGAGGACTTGATCATGGCTAGTAAAGCAAACAAAATGGGTAAAAAAACAATATTTTGTGGAATTTACGGTACTAGCGAAAACCCAAACTCAAAAAAGAGATTTTTTGAAAAAAACAATGCTGACTTGATACTTGACTCAATTACATTATTGCCAAAGGCATTAAATTTAGCAAATTAAGTCTTGTATTTGTGGCTACGAGAACAAGCAAATTAAAACGTGAAACAAAAGAAACGTCAATTACTGTTCAAGTAAATCTGGATGGATCGGGCAAAACCTCCATTAACACAGGAATTGATTTTTTTGATCATCTGATTACATCTTTTGGTAAACACGCCATGCTTGATCTCTCAGTCAATGCAAAGTCAAATGATCGTATCATACATCACTTGATTGAAGATACTGGAATTGCAATCGGTAATGCAATTGATAAAGCACTAGGAAATAGAGTTGGAATTACAAGATTTAGCTATGCCTCGGTACCAATGGATGAATCCCTTGCAGAAGCATCTGTTGATCTTGTTAGACGTCCATACAACAAAATCAATCTATTGATCAAGCGAGCACAAATTGAAGGCATGTCAAAAGAAGATGTTGAACACTTTTTTTCCTCTTTATCTCAGAATCTTAACAGTTGTATCCACATTAATGTAAGATACGGAGAAAATGATCACCACAAAATAGAATCAGCAATCAAATCTTTAGCGGTAGCACTTAGAACAGCTGCAGGTATAGACAAAAAACAAAAAGGAATTCCAAGCACAAAAGGTTCAATGTAATGAAGCTGGCCATATTTGATTACGGAGCGGGAAACATATTCAGCCTCAAGATTGCACTAGAAAAACAAGGCTCAACAGTAGATGTCATAACGAATTTTGATAATGCAAACAGTTACTCTGGTTTGATCCTGCCAGGTGTTGGCAATTTTGATCCGGCAATAAGGAGCATAAGGGATTACTCAAGCATGTCATTTCAGGACTATGTGAAAGATAAGACTCCTGTTCTTGGAATATGTCTTGGTATGGAGATGTTTTTTGAAAAAAGTGAGGAGGGAAAAGAAAAAGGCCTTGCCGCACTTGAAGGCGAAGTCGTACTGTTGCCAAACAAATTCAAAATTCCACACATGGGATGGAACAATCTCAGAATAAAGAAATCCAGTCCTCTTTTAGAAGGAGTCCAAGATTCGTCATGGGTTTATTTTGTTCACTCGTACAGAGTAAAAACAAAAAATTTTGACGTCATAGTTGCAGACTCTGATTATGGAATAGAGGTACCAGCAGTAATAAACAAAGGGAACTTGTATGGAACCCAATTTCATCCGGAAAAATCAGGCAAAGTTGGCTCACTTATGATAAAAAATTTCTTACGAGAGTGCAAAAAGTGAAAATTATTCCTGCAATTGACCTAATGGATGGTCAAGTGGTACGACTAGTGCAAGGAAAGCCGGAGAACAAAACAGTCTATAGCAATAACCCACAATAAGTTGCAAAAAAATGGGAAAAACAAGGCGCTGACATGCTTCACATAGTAGACCTTGATGCAACCCTACAGCGAGGCACAAATTTCGGGTTAATTCAGAGAATCGTCAAAGAAGTATCCATACCTGTACAGATTGCGGGCGGTCTGAGAAATGAATCAATCATTAATACGGCACTCGATTTTGCAGACAGAGTAGTTCTAGGTACGTTGGCATTTAAAGAAAAAGATCTAGTTGTAGCACTTGGAAAAAAATTTGGACAAGACAAACTAGTGATATCTGCTGATCACAATGATGGTACAATTGTAATAAACGGCTGGACACAAGGAACCGCAATAAACCTGCTTGATGCAATCCAAGAGCTTTCTAATAATGGTTTTACCGAATTCTTGATCACAAATGTATCTAGAGACGGTACTCTTCAAGGACCTGATCTTCAAAATCTTGCTATAGCATGCACTCAAAATGTAAACGTAATTGCTAGCGGTGGAATATCTAGACCTTCAGATATCTCTGATGTCAAACTATGTAATGCATATGGAGTAATTTTGGGTAAGGCATTATACGAAGGAAAGATAACAATTGAGGAGGCAAAAAAACTAGCATGACACTAACAAAAAGAATCATACCATGTCTTGATGTGGCAAATGGTAGAGTTGTAAAAGGGCTTAACTTTGAATCAATCAAAGATGCTGGGGATCCTGTTCTTTTGGCTGAAAAATATGGCAACGAGGGTGCAGACGAACTAGTGTTTTTGGATATCACTGCATCACAAGAACAACGAGAAACAATTCGATCACTAGTGTCAAAAGTTGCGCAAGTAATTGACATCCCATTTACTGTGGGAGGTGGTGTAAAAACACTTCAACATGCACGAGATATTCTTCTTTCTGGTGCGGACAAAGTTGCCATTAATACTGGTGCAGTAAAAAACCCGCAGATTTTAACCGAATTGATGGAACTTTTTGGAAAGCAGTGCGTTGTTTTGACAATAGATGCAAAAAGAAATTATAACATTTCAAAAGGAAAAAATATTTTTTCTGATGGTTCAAAAAGCTTCTGGTTTGAGGTTTTCATTTATGGGGGGAAAAAAGAAACTGGATTGGATGCAATAGACTGGGCAAAAAAAGCACAAGAACTAGGCGCAGGAGAAATCTTACTTACGAGCATAGATAAAGATGGAACAAAAGATGGCTACGATTTGATATTAACAAAAGCAATAGTTGAGTCTGTTAATATACCTGTGATTGCATCTGGTGGATGTGGTGAGCCAAAACACATGCTGGATGTTTTTAAAAATACGAATGTTGATGCTGCTTTAGCCGCATCAATATTTCACTATGAGACTCATTCTGTGGATAGAGTAAAAGAATTCCTCAAAGAAAATAGTATTGATGTACGATTATAAGGAAAAACCTTCTTCTTAAAACTATGAAAAAAACTATCGATGAATTAGATTTTACAAAAGGAGATGGATTGATCCCGGTAATAGTACAAGATGTCAACACAAAAGAAGTGCTTACATTAGCATATACAAATAAGGAATCTCTTTCACTGACACAAAAAACTCAAAATTCGTGGTTTTGGAGCCGATCAAGAAACAAACTTTGGATGAAGGGAGAGGAATCAGGTAATGTACAAAAAGTTAGGGAAATTCTAGTTGACTGTGATTCTGATGCAGTGATATATCTAGTGGAACCAACAGGACCTGCATGTCACACAGGAGATAGAGTCTGTTTTCATAATGAACTAGACTAGCAGATCCTTTCAAAATTGCCTATTTCTGTTGGAATTGTATCGTTTAATATTCTGAATTTCAGTGGCTGGTATTCAGTTCCCTGAAATACGATAGTCCATTCTCCAATAATATCATCAGTGCTGCAAATGTGGCGGGCTTTTGAGATTGATGGTTTGAAATACTGGTTGAATCCGGATTTCTTCATGCCGTCAAACGGAATCGACAAATAGGTGGAAATCCCGTTAGGTAGTACAAATACCACACTACCTACATCATTTGGAGTCAGCCCATCTACCGA
>JACRND010000081.1 GCA_016234975.1 Nitrosarchaeum sp.
AAACAAAGATAATCAATTGAAATTTCTGAAAAAAATCCTTTACAATTATTGCAGATGTAATGATTTTGCATCACTCTGTAATCCACACCTAATGCTTTTATCTCCTTGTTGCAACTAGGACACTTATCATTTGTATATGTATTTTCTTCAGAAATATTTCCACAGTCATAATGTTCAATTAGTTTGCCTAATCTAAAATTTGAACTCTTACAAGAAGGACAATAGAAAATCTGAGTTGTTTTAACAGAATCACATTGATTACAAGCAATTTCTTTTTTGTCACCCAGTGTGATAATCTTACCTTGTTTTACAAGTTCATTTAGATGTAAATCAATCAATTCGTCAGAGAAACCAATTAATTGTGTGATAAAATTAAGACTGATTTGTTTTGCAGATTTTAGTATGAAATCAATACGGTTATGAAGTTCTGTTTGAGCTTGTTCTGTAGATTCTTGTAACATTTTAAGTTGTTCTGATTCTTTTGTAAAGAATGATTGTTCTTTTTCAATTATTTCAATAATGGATTTAAGGTTCTCAAAACGAATAGGTTTTTCTAAATATTGGTATATTCCTAATCTAATCAGTTCTTTAATTCCTTCATCGTCTTTCTCAGTAGCAGTTTCTAGAATAACACGTGCATTTGGTTGAACTTCAAGCATCTGAGTTAGAACTGAACGCGCATCCATATCGGGAAGCATATAATCAAGTAAAACTATGGGGTGTTTTTCCAAAGTCACAAGTTCTTTGAATGTTTTGATAGCAGTAGAACCATTAGTACAAGTGTGAATTTGGGTATAATCCAATTTTTCCAGGTAATTTTTTAACAGCATGCTTATTGCAGGACTATCCTCAACAATCAAAACATCATCTTTTGAACTCATTACTAATCATCACGTTTAAGGTAGAATAAAAATTTCATGTTTATTAACAATGATTATTCAATTTGGTAAAAGTTGCAAAAATTGTTTGTGAAATAATTAAATTTTTAGTATGGGCGGTACAAAAGACTAAATGTCTCAAAAATTTTCAATAGTTAATGATTCATCCTCCATCTTTGGCAATAGGTGCAGGAATTGCATCAGTTGTGATAATTGTGGCATTTTTAACATTTAACACATTTAATGATAAACCAGAACTTGTAACAGCACCAACACCTACCATTCAAGAATCAGGTCCAGCAAAAATTACTGCTGCAACATTTTTGGAAAATGGTTCGCCGATTCTTGGAGATCCCAATGCCCCAATAACATTGGTGGAATTTGGTGATTATCAGTGTTTTTTTTGCAACAAGTTCTTCCATGAAACAGAAGATGCTCTTTTGAAAAATTATATAGAAACAGGTAAAGTTAAAGTGATTTTTAAAGACTTTACAATTATTGGTGCAGACTCAATTACTGCTGCAAATGCTGCCCATTGTGCATCTGATCAAGGAAAGTTCTGGGAGTATCACGATACATTGTATAATCATTGGACAGGTGAAAATAATGGATGGGCATCATTAGATAATTTACTTCAATTTGCAGGAGACTTGGGACTCGATATTGATGAATTCTCCAAATGCATGACAGATTCAAAATACGCTCAAAGTATAACAAATAGCAATCAAGATGCAAAAGACTTGGGATTGACAGGAACACCCGCATTTTTTATAATTGATCAGAATAACAAAGTGACAAAGATCGGTGGAGCCCAACCATATGATGTTTTTGAAAAAATTTTTAATTCAAAGTTAGAAAAATAGAAAAACACAGAATATTTAGCAAAAAACATATAAAAAATTGTAAAAATTCCCTAAGGAGTAAGATAGAATTAGCTCAATATCCTTATATGAGTATAGACGGAGGCAAGCTTGATGGCAGCTGGAATAGACGACATTGCAATTTACATACCAAGACTGTACATTGATGCTGCTGATTTTGCAAAAGCTAGAGGGTTAGACCCTGAAAAACTCCAAAAGGGATTAGGAGTATCTCAGATGGCAATTGTAGATACCAATCAAGACCCTGCATGTCTTGCGGCAAACGCATGTCTTCAGATTATGCAAAAAAACAAGTTATCTCCAGAAGACATTGGCAGATTGTATGTATCCACTGAATCATCTTTTGATGAATCAAAGGCAATGAACTCTTATGTTATTGGAATGTTAGAGCAGGTTTACGGTCAGGGTGCTTTTGAGCACTGTGGCGGAGTAGAAACAAAATTTGCTTGTGTTAGTGGCTCTTATGCACTTTATGATAATACCAATTGGATTAGAGCAGGGGAGGCAGAAGGAAAACACGCATTGGTTGTAGTATCAGATATTGCAAAATACGACATGGGCTCTAGTGGAGAGATGACACAGGGAGCTGGTGCAGTAGTAATGCTACTCAATGATGAACCAAGATTATTGGCATTTGATCCTAAAGTAACTGCGACATCAATTAAAGATGAATATGATTTTTACAGACCGTTTGGAAAAGAAACTCCAATTGTACACGGTCAGTACTCTAATCTTTTGTATATGATTCAAGTAAGAAAAGCACTAGAGATTTACAAGAAAAAAGCTTTGTCATCAGGATTAATGAAGCTAGAACCAGGTGAGACAATATTAGATCATATGGATTATCTTAACATGCATTTACCATACAGCAACATGGGCAAAAAGGCTCTAGCATATTTGGTAAGACATGAATGGCGTCAACTTCCAAGATGGAAAAAAATAATCCAGGAGATTGGTATACCAGAACCAGTACCAAAAGATCCACGTGGAACAATAGAATCAGTATTGGGAGATGAAGAATTTATGGCAAAAGATCATGAATTTACAAAATTATTTACAAAGACCAGAGAGTTCCAAGAAGTATATGAATCAAAACTTGCAAGCTCGTTGATTGCATCAAAGATGATTGGAAATCTGTACACTGCGTCATTATATCTCGGATTTAGAAGCTGCCTTGAATTTGAATATCAAAAGGGAATTGATTTGAATGGAAAACGTGTTGGATTTGGCTCATATGGAAGTGGAAGCAGTGCCATGGTGTTTAGTGGATTAATTCAACCCCAATATGAAGAAATTGTAAAAAATATGAATTTGGAGGCAGAACTTGCACCAAGAAGAAAACTCACACTGCAAGAATATGAAATACTACATGAAAATAAGCTCTCGCCAGAAGAACCAATGCTTCATACAAAAAGAGAATTCATCTTAGTGGATGTCAATACCACTACTGAATCAAGAGGCGAAAGACGATACATATTCAACGAATAATGCAAGAAGAACCAAACCCAATCAAAGACTTTCTATTTGATTACCTAAAAAGATCAGAAAAGACTCAAGATCTAACATCCCAGTCAAAATTTACAGAAATAATTGAGAATGTTTTAGAAAATTGTTATGACGAAGTGACTTTAATGGGAGAAAAAGAAGAGAGTCTAGGAATTCTTGCAACAGGGTTGCTGCACTATCTATTAACAAATGCGCTAATATCCAGTCAAAGAAAAATAGAACATAATGGAATACAAATAGATATCATCATACCAGATTTAAAAACACTTGAAATTGATCCAAAAAAAACTTTGATAATATGTATCCCAAAAACTATTGATAAAAATACCATAGAGCAAAAACTAGACCAATTGCAAAAAATCCAACCTGTTAAAGACAATATTTGGCTAGTAAGTACAAAGAAACTAGAGTTTCAAAACAAAACATATGTAATTGAAAAGAAAAATGCTTCGTTTTCAAAAATAATTTACGATATTGCACAATTTGTAAATGTCCAAGGTCAAAGTAAATTCAAAATATTGCGTATTTGAAAATTAATCCAACAGAGATTTAAAATTGATATTTTTTTTGAAAACACGGTAAAGAGACACATCGCCCATATCATCTATGAACGGAATGGAGCCTAATACAGGTACGTTCGTCAAATTTTCTAAATCTCGTTTTGTTTAAGATTAGTCTGATGTTTGGTTTCATTTTTAAATTCTTTAATGCTGTATAAGGAGATGCAGCGATTGGAAAAAATTGTGGATTTAGTAACATTTCAGGATCATTTACCTGAGCAGCGTTTGCCAAAATTTCTACGTCTTCGGATTTGAATCCTGTTTTTTGTGCAGTTCCAGCAGCAAAAGGCTTCATTACACCAACATCAATTTCCATTTTTCGAAGAGTGACAGCAAGTCCAGCAGTAACGTATGTTTTTCCAACGTCAGTGTCAGTTCCAGTAATAAATAGTGAATTCAACAATAATTCATCAGACTTTTATGAATTTATACATAACATTCACTATCTTATTAGATACAAAAATTATATCTTTTACTGTAGCATATAAAACACAAAATTAGATATTTGTCATTTCTTTAATCGGTGGCAGTCTTTTTGCTTTGAGCATGTAGAGGATTGAAGTTCCAATGTGGATTGAGGAACATATGCACAAATAGTCCAAACAAGATAGTAAAACATAGTTTTTGTAACTAGAATCATGTTATCCATGGGTATGTATCCTAGAGAAAATAACTATAATCATGCAAGAAAAAACACTGGCATTGTTGAAGCAAGATATTCTTACGTATTGGGCAGATTTAGAAGCTGGAGATTTTGAAGATAATGGTTTTCTAAAAGAACTTAATGCGTGTATTGGATATTACAATGAGTATAAACGTGGACAAATAGTAAAAGCAACAGAAAAATGAAAACCGAGATATGTTTTGATTGTTATAGAATAATGGAAAAAAGAGAAGAGAACACATATGACAATCATAGAGTCTTTTGGGTTTGCAAATCATGTGGTAAGAGAAAATATGGCGAACAGGATCAATTAAAGATAAACTAGCACCATGATTATACTGTTGATTTCCTAATATACTTGGTTTAACATATAATATTTATGAAATATTGCCATGATTGTTTGACTCCAATTAATCGTAATTCGGCAGAGGAGTACTGTAGTTTCTGTAAGAGGGATAGAGACAATAAAAAAATCATCAATCCTACGGTGTGATTTTACCATTCCTAAAAATGACAAAAACAAGACAAATAATTTTAAAAGAAATTAGGAAACAATGTTTCTATATCACATCATAAGGGATGTATCGTAAAAAATGATGTATCCATATATTCAACGAGTGTTAATAATAATACATGAAAAATAGGAGTTCAGACAAAGACGCAAACAAAGAATTTCATCATAGACCAACTATACGTGGAAATAAAACGACAGCAGGAAATCTACCAAATGTGGAATTATATGATAATGATGCAATAAATGAACAAAAAATACAAAGAAATGAAAAATCAGCAGAGTTATCAAAGCATATGAGTTTGATGTTTCCTTGGGATTTGTATGTCAAACTTGTAGAATATTCAAAAGAAAGTGGGATGACAGTTACAGACATAACGGTTGATGCATTAAACCAATATTTACTTGAAAAAACAACTCAGAATTATGAAATTGAAAAATTAAAAGAAAAAGTAACAAAGTTAGAAAAAGACCGTTCTGGAGGAGAGCATGAGTTTGACAACTTGGAAAAAACGATAAAAAACATAGTTCAAAAAGATTCAGAAATCTAAATTTTAATTTTTGAGATATATATGAAATTACTTAGGAGTAAAAATAATTAAATTAAATATTACGTATTAATTTGATGTAACAATATAACCATTAGTGTCAAGTAGATTACCGCAAGATTGACATTCCCAATTAATGTCATGGATTATGTGATTATTTGTAATCTTTGAAGCATTACAAACTTTACAACGAATAGACATATTTTATGAATTTATAATACTAGTCATAAGCCATTAAATTTTTCTCTTCAAGCATACTATGAATTTGATGTACAGAGCGATGAATGTCTTTTTCAAGTTTAGCGCCAACACATACCAATTTACCAGATGCAAAGATCAGAATTACGGTTTTAGGATCTAGCATTCTATGTATTAATCCGGGAAATTGTTCTGGCTCATACATGCTTCTAGGAAGAGTTCTGGCTGCCTGTTCCAAATTAACCCTACCGCCAAGATTAATCGATGAGACAATATTTTGTATTGTAACTAATGCATCGTTTTTAATTTTGATTTTACCCTTTCTTAATATTTCCACTACTTTTGATACCGCAGTCTCTGCTAACTCTTGAGATTTGGCACCAGTGCATACCATCTTGCCTGAGCTAAAAAGTAACGTGGCAGTTTTTGGATTTTTAAGTCTGAAGACAGCTCCCGGAAATTGCTCTGGATGATATTCTACATCTGGAAATTTTTTTGTTATATCAACAAGATCTAATTTTTGATCTATTGTTGCAGAAGCTACAACATTCACTATTGAAATTAAAGGTCTGGTTTGTGTCATATTTTTATTATTTCTCCAAGCTACAAATCTGTGTCTTGATCTAATCTTAGACCCTTGTATCTGTTTCTTATTGTAACCTCAGTTACACTTGCAGCTTCTGCGATATCACGTTGAGTCATATTCTCACAATTTTTTACACATGACAAGTACAGTGCAGCTGCTGCAAGCCCCATCGGATCCTTGCCTGCTGATTCTTCATGTTCCTGTGCTACTTTGAGTACTTTAACTGCATAACGTTTTGTCTTTTCTGTAATTCCAAGCTTGCTTGCAATTCTTGCAACACATTGAACTGGATCAACAACAGGCATTTTTAGCTCCAACTCTAGATGTAATAATCTATAACATCTTGCGATGTCTTTTTTCTTAATGTTGCCTGCATCTGAAACATCTTTTAGTGTTCTAGGAGTTTCAGTATCCCTGCATGCAGCATAAAGTGCAGATGCAATCAATGCAGAAATTGAACGTCCTCTAACAAGACCCTTTTCCAACGCTTTTCTGTAAATATATGCCGCTTTTTCAACAACTGCGTCAGAAAGTGCAAGTTTGTCTTTTAGTCGGGTTAATTCACTTAATGCTTGTCTAAGATTTCTATCTGCAGATGCATGAACTTTACTTCTGCTATCCCATGTTCTTAGTCTTTCAATGGTACTCTTCATAGCAGACGTAAGTGGTTTTCCAGTCTCAGAAATAACATACCCACACTTTCCGCAAAACCTTTCTCCAGTTACATTGTCAGTTAACATGCCACTTTTTCCACAACGCCCACAGATAGTATCCGCATTGATAATTTGTAAAACCAAAAATAAGACCAATATCAGTTAGTTTGTTTACTATAAGAACTCGCTTATTTCATGATTTTGCATGGAAGTACTCAAAAACAAAGTGTCAAACATTACAGTCTTTATGCCTTATTTTACAGTGATTTTCATATTGCAAAAAATAGTGAGTTAAATTCAGATGTGAACAGGCCAATAATATTGGTTTTAAAAAATTAGAATCAAAATATTCTATTTGTACAAATTTTTTCAAGAGATTACAGGATAAAACGACCAAATTCACTAAAACCCTACATTAATACGAGTTTGACATAACAACAAGTATGAAACAAAATACTTGTACAAAGTGCAAAGTTTGGATAAGTGAAAGATAAGACAAACATCATATAATCATAATTGTATGGAGTGTTCAGAGAATTTTTGGTCATTGGGATGAAAGGATTATGTCATCATTGTAATTTAAGTAATGTCGAAATAATAATCAATTCAGACAAAATTCCAATTTATAAAATATGCAGAGAACATCTTGGTTTAATTTAGTACTGTGCTAAAAAATTTTTCTAGTTTTACAATATTGACATCATAAAAAATTATTAGTAGACATAACATTATAAATTTTTAAGTAAAATTATGAAAAACCCTAAATAATCTTAAATTGTAAAACTAATAATTGATTGAATCTCTAACATACATTGGTCGTACACTGATTCTTTTATTGACAGGTGTAGGATTAATTTTATTTTGGCGTGGAATATGGCAAGTTTCAGAAAAGTTATTTTCGGAACAAGTCAGCTTAATTTTAGGTCTTGTGATATTAATTGGCATTGCAATATTTGAAAAAAAACAAATTTTCAAAATTTTGGGCATATCACATTAAGTCACAAAATGTTTTCATAAAATTTAGTTTATATTAAATTTAGTTTACATTAAATATTGAACATCATACCAAAAATAGACGGATTAGTAACATCAAAGTAGATATCCAACTCAGATGCAAGAAAACTAAAAACGCTCTCAAACAAATCGTTTGATTATTAAGATCAAATAACGTTACAAAGATCGTTTGAGAGAGAAGAGTTTTGTGTGGCATCCAAATACACAAATGAAAGAATGGGATTCATTTGATGAGATTGTCAGAGCCAAAGGAATGTGGCTTACAGATTCCAATGGAAATAATCTTTTGGACGGAGTTGCATCAATGTGGTGTAATGTGTGGGGGCATTCCAAACCTGAATTAGTCAACGCAATTACAAAACAAAGCAAGAAATTACAACACTCATCTATGTTTAATTTAACAAATGAGCCTGCAGAGAAACTTGCAGAGAGCCTAGTAAAAATATCACCAGGAATGCACAGAGTGTTTTATTCAGATAATGGTTCTTCTGCAATGGAAATCGGATTCAAGTTAGCATTACAGTATTGGGACAATATTGGAGAGAAAAAGAAAACAAAGATTATGACATTAGAAAACGGCTATCATGGAGACACGTTTGGTGCAATGGCTGTAGGTTATGTTCCAGAGTTTTTTGGTAAATTCAAAAAACAGTTATTCCCAACAATACAAATTCCAGTACCAAACAAGTACAGAATTCCAAAGGGATATGGTTATTCTGATTATCAGAATTTTTGTGTAGATAAAATTGAAGACAAATTTTCCAAAGATGACAAAATTGCTGCATTTGTCATGGAGAGTGGAGCACAAGTTGCAGGTGGTGTGATCATATTTCCAAAAGAATTTCAAAGAAAAATAAGCAAACTGTGTAAAAAATACAATGTATTACTGGTATTAGATGAAATAGCAACAGGTTTTGGACGTTTAGGTTCCATGATACAATATACAGAACAAAAAAGCATTCCAGATATTGTAGCATATGGAAAAATGTTAACTGGGGGATATCTGACGATGGCTGCAACTTTGGCAAGCAAAAAAGTATATGATTCATTTTTGGGGGAATTTAATGATTGGAAGCATCTCTTTCATGGACATACATATACTGGTAATCCGTTATCCGCGGCAGTTGCAAATGAAAATCTAAAATTATATCAAAAAAATAGTTTGATCAAAAAATTCAAAAAACATCAAAAGTTTTTGAAGAGTATTATGATAAAATAGCAGAAATAGGAATAGTAGGAGACATCAGACATAGAGGAATGCTTATGGGAATAGAACTAGTAAAAGATAAGAAGACCAAAACACCCATACATACTAAAAAATCAATAAATAAAATTTTCTTTGAGGAGGGAAAAAAACATGGAATCTATCTTCGCACATTAGGAAATATTGTCATGCTTGTGCCACCATTAGCAATATCTGAAGAAGAGTTGAATTTACTACTAAATAGAACAATAGATACCATCAAATCAGCACAAAATCAAGTAGTATAGATATTAATCAAATACAACATATGCTCAATGACATATTCTTGAATCAACTTTACAAAATAAAATAATAGATACAGTGTCAAGTATGAAACATTACGCATAGAGAGATGATTTTGATGCCACTAATCTTTTTTAATGGAATTTAATGCAAAAACATCATGAGTGACATGATGGAATTTATTAAAGAATGTCAAGAAAAAGTCTTTTCAGGAATTGGAATATCAAGTGAAGACGCTGAAAAACTGTTTAACATACCAGATGAAAATATAAAAGAATTGGCCAGAGCTGCAAATCAGATCACTCGAGATTTTAATGGGAATAAAGTTGATGTAGAACAAATAAACAATATTAAAAAGAATGCATGTAGTGAAGATTGTTCATTTTGTGGACAATCGGCATTTTTTGATACTGGAATTGAAACATATCCATTACCAACAGCAGAAGAAGTTGTGATTAAAGCAAGTAAAGCAAAAAAAGAAGGAGCAGAATCATATTGTCTTGTTGCAGCATGGAGAGAGCCATCTGCCAAAGATTTTGACAAAGTTTGTAACATCATCAGAGAAATTAACAACAAAGTAGGAATCAATGTAGAGTGCAGTTTAGGATTTCTCACACCAGAACAAGCAAAAAAACTCAAAGAACTCAATGTGAAAAGATACAATCATAATTTGGAAACTTCAAAATCAAAATTTTCAGAGATTTGTACTACACATACCTATGATGACAGATTAAAAACATTGCAAATTGCACGTGATGCAGGATTAGAATTATGTACAGGTGGAATTATAGGATTAGGAGAAACAAGAAAACAAAGAATTGAACTAGCACTGGAATTAGCCGTACTTTATCCCGAAGAAGTTACAATAAACATACTAGTTCCAGTTCCAGGAACTCCGTTAGAATTGCAAACAAAATTATCCAATTCTGAGATTGTGAGAATGTTTTCAGTTATCAGATTTCTTTTACCGGAATCAGTGATAAAAATTTCGGGTGGAAGAGAAACAAACCTTGATGATTCAGGTGAAGAGATACTACAAAGTGGTGCAAACGGCATAATCACATCAGGTTATCTCACAATGGGTGGAAATGATTCTGAGAAAGATTTTAAAATGATAAAAAAGATTGGGTTAGAAGCTTAATCAATAACATTTTTTACATAAGACATGTACTGTAAAAATTACAAATGTATAATTTACACAGTAAAAAATGAATTTATGGTTCTAGTACCTTAACATATGATTTTTTCTTTCTCCGAAATTTCAATTTTTTTATAGCTAAATCTAATTCCACTATATTTCTTTGATCATCAAGCATTCTTTCGATGTTATTGTCCAAACCTATCATTTTGTATTTTAGGAAGATTTAAGATTTATCATTAATCACGAACCTAGTTATTTACTCATCCTCTTGTAAGTGTTAGAATACCAATGTAAATTATCAAAATTTAGTTGAAAAATAAGAAAAGAATTTACGCATGGATAAATTTAATTTAGAATAGCTATTCATGAATCGTAATCTAAGATTTGTTGATTTGGAATTAGAGCAAATAAAACAAACCAATCTCTATAGAAAATTAAAATACGGTAAATCAAATCAAGCATGGATTACAATTAATGGAAAAAAACTACTAAATCTTTGTTCAAATGATTATTTAGGTATACCAGTCACAAAAATAAAAATAAAACAAATGCAATCAAGCTCAAGACTAGTCTCAGGAAATGACGAATCATATAAAATATTAGAAGATAAACTTGCAAAACACAAATCACAGCAAACCAGCTTGATTTATCCTACAGGATACATGGCAAATTTAGGTGCAGTTACTACAATTACAAAAAGAGAAGATTTGATTTTAAGTGACGAATTAAATCATGCAAGTATAATTGAATCATGCAAGCTTGCAGGAGCAAAAATTTCAATTTACAAACATAACGATGTCGAGGATTTAAATAAAAAACTCAAACAAAAAGGCAAAAACAAATTCATCATCACCGAAGGGATATTTAGTATGGATGGAGATTTTTCAAAACTAAAAGAGATCACAGAGATTGCAGGAAAATCAAATGCGATTACAATACTTGATGATGCTCACGGGGATTTTGTTGTTGGAGCAGATGGAAAAGGTACTCCAGATCATTTTAACATCCCAAAAAAAATTGATTTGTATATTAGCAGTCTAAGTAAAGGATTAGGATCATTTGGAGGATATGTTTCATCACAGAATAATGTAATAGACTTGTGTATAAATAAATCAAAATCTTTTATTTATACTTCAGCACTTCCATCATTTTTAGTTGAATATTCATTGAAAAGATTTGAATCGAATAGAGAAA
>JACRND010000173.1 GCA_016234975.1 Nitrosarchaeum sp.
GGATTTAGGTAAAAAGCTGTCCTAAGAGGTTCTGGTGAACCTGAAGCTGGATAAAATGCCGTACTAACAAATGCAAGAAATAGAAAAACAGTATTAATTATTACGTTAAATCCCTCGCTAGAACGCAACCGGGTAGAAATTATCGACGCAATTGAGCCAAACAAAACAGAACCAACGATAGCAGCAAAAACAATCATTGGAATTGTAATCGCGGTAAATTCAATTGATTCAAAAAACACAGGATATCCAACAAGGGCAATCAAAGATGCGCTAACTAATCCCACAATTCCAATAGTGCAAATATTACTCAAAATATAATCAGTTCGTGTAAACGGGCCTGACATTATTTGCTCAAACATTCCATGTCTCCTATCATTCCAAATTATTATTCCTGAGATAAGAGTACTATTCATGATGTTAAAACCAATCATGCCAGATGCCAAAAATGCAGGATAGTCAATGTTTTTGTTACCAAAAGGTACCGCCGCAATTAATGATGTATAAGCATAACCAGCAACAAAAATGTAGATTAAAGGAAATACTACTTGCCAGATCAAAAATCCAGGGTTAATTGATATTGTTAAATTTCTATTAACAAGTCTAATTATTGGATGCATTGTCACTCACCATTTTTAAAAAGATCTCCTCAAGATTTGTAGGAACTGCTGAAAGATCCTCTATCTCAATTTGATTATCATTTAGAATTCGTAAGACTTGTAATAATATTAATTCAGATTGTTCTGAATGAATTACAATGTTGGTTCCGTTATCAAAATCAATTTCACAATCTGTAATATCTGAAAGAAAAGTTGTTATTTTATTTTGTTTTTCCAGTAAATGAATTTTTATTGTTTTTTCTTTACCAAATCTCTTTTTTAAGGCATCAGGTGTGTCTACAGTAAGAATTTTCCCTTTATCTATAATAGCTATTTCATCACAAAGATATTCAGCTTCGCTTAGAATATGTGTAGTATAAAATATTGTTAAACCTGTTTTTACTTTATTTTTTAAATAATCTAATAATTTTCTTCGAGCACTAGGATCTAATCCTACAGTAGGTTCGTCTAAGAATAAAAGATCCATATCATGCATGAATTCACGAGCTACCTGCACCCTTCTTCTTTGGCCAATGGATAGATCTTCGTTTTTTTTCTTACGGATATCTACCAGATCAAAATCTTTTAGGAGTTCTTCCATTCTTTTTTTGCGTTCGATTTCTGGAACATTCCACATCATGCCATATTTATTAAGAGATTTTTCAACGGATAGCGTTGGTTCATAGCTAGGCTGCTGTAAGACTACGCCTATTTTATGACGAATTTGTAGTGGGTTTTCAATTGCGTTTATTCCTAAAATTGTCAGAGAGCCGCTTGAAGGCGGAATTAGAGTTGTTAAAAGTTTGATAGTAGTTGATTTTCCTGCACCATTAGGACCTAAAAATCCAAAAACTTGGCCAGATTTTACAGATAAAACAATATCATCAACTGCTTTTACAGATCCATATAATTTTGATAAATGCTCAACATTGATGCAGGACATGAGAAGAGTGCGATCTTCTTACTAATTTAGTTAATGAGATAAATCACCATAGTCATGGTGGGAATTATTTGATTAAACAGAAAAACTACAATTTAGCGATCATCTAGAGATTATACATACTACAAGAGGATAATGAAATTTTTATTAATAGAACTAGTTTACAGACAATGAAATGTCTGAATTTGATATTCTTGTAGGTAAATTACTAGAACAAAAACCAGAATTAACTAGAAAAGATATTGAAGAGCAAATTAAACACAAAAAAGAGAAAATCGGAGCAGGTTATCTAACAGACCAAGGAGCTCTATTTTTGATTGCGTCAGACTTTGGAATTTCTTTGTCAGGACCATTAAAAGTTGAAATGGGTTTAAAGGATCTTTATGCAGGAGCAAAAGAAATCTCTTTGGAAACCAGAGTTCTCAATGTATCTCCTGCAAAGCAATTTTCCCGTAAAGATGGTTCGCCTTTTTATCTTAGGACCATGACAGTATACGATACAAATTCAACTGCCAGTGTAAAACTATGGGACGATAAAGCAAATTTGCCTGGCATTGAAAATCTCAAACCAGGAGATTTGATTAAAATCATTAAAGCATATGTAAAATCAGATCTTAGTGGATCACCAACTATCAATATTGGTTCAGGTTCCAATATCGAAATAACAGATAACAAAAGTGAAATTCCAACTATAGACAAGATTACAAAAGATGTCAGTGAGCTGCAAGAAGGGCAAAAAGATCTTGTAATTACAGGAATAATAGACGGTGTTGTAAATAGCATGGAATTTACAAATTCACGAGGTCAGCCTGGAAAAGCATTAAGAATGAGGCTAAAAGGAAAAGATGGGAGTTCCATGAGGACGGTCTTGTGGGGAAAAGATCAATCAGATATTCCAAATATGATTTCACAAGGTGCCAAAGTTAGATTACTTGGTGTTAATATAAAAAATGGAAATCAAGGACTAGAAATTCACGGTAATGATTCAACAATAATTGAAATTGAAGGAGGTAAAGAGGCAGAGCCAGTAATTGTAAGAGTTCTTTCAATTGTAGCAACAGAAAATGGAAAGAATATGATTTTAGGCATAGATAATAAAAAAAATATTTACAACATTACTGATTATTCAAATTCTACTAGTATTTGTAATGAAGGTGATGTTATTGAGTGCATGCCATCAAAAGTATACGGAAATTCTGTTACATTAGATAATAATTCATTTGTAAGAAAATTAGAAAATGACGAATCAATTCCATCATTGTCAAAGATAAGAACAAAGATCAATGAAGTTAAAGTAGATGGTAATTACTGTATTGAAGCTATAATACTTAAAATTCCAGAAAGACGAGAAATTCAAACTAAATCTGGAGAATCAATTCTATTATCAGAGATGTTTGTTGAAGATGATACTGGTCAAATTTGGGTTAAGGGATGGAGAAATCAAGCTAGATTAATTGACAAATGTGAACTTGGTGAGATAATTTCAATAACAGGAGTAAATGCAAAAGCAGGTTTGGAAGGAAGAGTTGAATTATCTCTTACAGCATTTTCTAAAATTACAAAGAAAAATTAAGAGTCCCAAAATCCCCTAGTTACAACATATTGTCTTTCTGCTTCGTATATTTGCTTAAAGAGATGTTCTTCGTCCACCATATTTCGTAATATACGTGCAGCAGTATCAGCACCGACTCCATATCCAGACATGACAGTTATTGCAATAGGTCCAAAATTTTCTATTAAAGAAGAGACTTTCCAGGCTCGATCAAACTTGTGTTTTTCATCTAAAGAGAGATTTTTTCCTTCATATTTTTTACGTATTATTTTTGGAAGATCATAATCTGAATAAAAGGTGGCAGTGATTTGTCGTGCTTTACAATAAGGACAAATCAGTATATTTTTGACCTCATTTGTTTCCACTACTCGTTCCCATTTCCCACATCGTGCACAGATAAGACGATGTTTCGTCTTTGCCAATCTTGTTTTTACAAGATCAATTATTCCCTTGTCAAGATTGGCAGGAGCCGAATAATATTTTGCAGTATGATCTAAAATTGGCTCAGCTAATTTTGAAAATTTATCTATTTCTAACCATTTAATTATAATTTCATTATCTCTAATTTTTTTAAGGATTTTATTGGTATTTTCAAGATCATATTTATCATGAAATAATTCACGTAGTGCTTCTTTTACAAGAGATGTTTTAGCATATCTTTCATATAAAAATCGGGCTGATTTTTTTTCATAAATTGCTCCTCTTCCAACAACACCAAATTTTTTTGCAACACACCATGTTTTCCAGTTCACATTATGAGTTCCTACCAAAGACGCAGTTACAATTGAATAAAGATCATAATCATCTTTTATAATTTCAAGGAAAAGTTTTTCAGAAATTCGTGATCTAGAAGATAGAACTATTCTATAACCATCAGAACGTGAATCAACCATAGAACCTAACATTGAGGATATCATTGAAGAAAGTAGAGTAGATAATGTTGAATTGATTTTTGTTCCAAAACAAGAATGTATTACTATTGAACCCTGTGAACGACTAGACTCTATTACAATATTTTTTTCATCTGGAATTTCATTAAAACTTAATTCTTCAATGGTTTTATTGATTAATTTCAATGATCCATTTTTTACTTTGCTACGAAATGCTCCAACTTTTTTTGCAGTATTATAATCAACTGGAATACTTTCTCCTTCCCAATAAGGAATGGTTATGCCTCCTCCTCTAAATGGTTCTACATTTACTATGAGTGATTTTTCATCCACATTAAGTATTCTCCATTGTGAGCCTTTTAGAACAAAGATGTTTCCAGAATCTCCAAAATCACCTACAAATCTTTGATCCAGTGTTCCAATAATTTTTTTTCCAACACTATCAAATACTTTGAATTTAAGAATATCAGGGATTGTAGAAAGATTTTCAAAGTAATATTTGAAGGAACGACCTTTTTTCCAGAAAGTCATTTTTGTCCTATCAAAGAAGATCAAGTAGTTAGAATCAAGTAAATCTAAAACGCCCAATAAATCGTCTAGTTGTAAATTTCTAAATGGATACGCACTGTTTATTGTTTTCAATGCTAAATTTACAGGAATTTCTCCTAGTTGCATTGTCATCCCAACAAGATGGTGTGCAAGTACATCTAGAGAACCATCGTGAATTTTTTGCTCTTCTATCGAACCTTCTTTAATACGATCTAGTATTGCTCTTGTTTCAAATTCATCATCAGAATTGTTTGTAATTATTAACCCCTTGGCAGAAGCATCTCTGTTATGTCTACTACGTCCTATTCTTTGAACTAGTTTTGATACTTGTCTAGGAGAACCATAATGAATTACCAACTCTATTGAACCTATATCCAATCCTAATTCAAGTGAGGAAGTACAAACTACAATTCCACGTTTTCCTTCTCTTAATGTAAGCTCAGTGTCCTCTCTTACCTCTTTTGATAATGATCCATGATGTAATTCTATATTGATAGATGATTTTTCTTTTAGTATAGAAGCTAAGAATTCAGCCTCTCCTCGAGTATTGGTAAAAAGAAGTATGGGAGAATCCAAATTTAATTCTAAAACATATTCAATTATTTTATCTGCAACATCTGAAATGGTTCCATCGACAAATTTGACTTCAACATCATATTTTCGAATAGAAATATCCCTAACAATTTGGCACTTTCTTTTAGTTCCCACCACAAATTTCCCAGCTTCTTCGAAATTACCAACAGTTGCAGACAATCCAATTTTTGTAAGATAGTGTTTTGAATTAAGCTGTAATCGCTCTATACTTAGTGATAGTTGAGAACCTCTTTCGCTAGCAAGTAATTCATGTACCTCATCAATAACAATCCACTCAAGTTCAGATAGTGCATCTAACATCTTTATCTGTGTAAGGAGAATAACTAGAGTTTCAGGAGTTGTTATTAGAACATCGGGTGGACTTTCAGTGATTTTTCTTCTTGCAGTTTGAGTTGTGTCACCATGTCTGATTTCAATTGAAAGATCGTTACTTTGAGCATATTTGGTAATCCTTCTAAATACATCTCGATTTAGTGCTCGTAAGGGGGTAATGTAAAGAACCTTAATTTTTCCAAGTTTTTTTGATTTCTGCACTAGTGAAAAAATTGGAATTACAGAGCACTCTGTTTTGCCTGAACCAGTTGGTGCAATTACTAGACAGTCTTTTTTTTGTAAAATTATGGGTGAAGCTTTTTTCTGAATTTCAGTAAGATTAGTAAATCCAAAATGAGCAAATAATGAATCAAGTACTGAATCAGGAAACTGATTCTTTTGTTGTATTTGATCGTGATCTTTCATAAACCATTACGCCAACTAGGCCAAGTGCAAATAAGACTATAGTAATTATTGGAATTGAATCAAAAATTCCTGCCATTGCTAAACTTTACGATTGATAGTTAAATATCTTCAGTATAATCAGATAATCCTGCAGCATGTATTTTATAAGAGAAATGAGTTTGATGAAGAAGCCATCGTATTTCTGCACGAAATTTTGAGGAAGTTTTTGTAAGTTTAATTTTGATGTGTGTAAATGGATCAATTGCGGTTCTCATATTTTCCATTTCTGTACCTTCTATGTTTCTAATCATATTAGTAATAACAATAGGAATTTTTTTATTAATTGCAACTAATGATAAATCATGAATGTATTTTATAAATAAAGAATTCTTTTCAAATGTTGTATCTCCTTTTGGATATTCATAGGAAAATAAATCAGTAATGTTATCAATTACAATTAAAGAAAAGTTAGAGATGTTCATAATATCAATTGATTTGATTTGTTCAGAAGTGTTAGTAATTCGTGAAACCGTTATTTTTTCAAGAATGTCAGATGTTAAATTTTGTTGTTTTTGAATTTCAAGAAGTCGCTCAGGTCTGAAACTACCTGTTGTATCTTGATATAAAATATTTCCCCCATTTTTTATTGCATTTATGCAGATTTGAAACAATAGTTGAGTTTTACCAGTTCCACTTCCACCATAAATGTCGGTAATTACGCCATTGGGTATTCCACCAGATAAAAATTCATCTAATTGTTGTAATCCTGTAGAGATCATTTGGGTAATTATCTAAAAATGATGAAAAAATTTAAGGAATTTCATAATTCACAAAAGAGGCAAGGCTTTTATTCTGGAGAACAACGTAAGCAAAACAAGTGAATAATTAGTGTCACAAACTAGTAGTGCAAAAAGACCATTAACAACTCTTCAAAAAAGCACCAAGAAGAAAGTTACTGTAAGACTGAAAAACGAAGTTGAATACAAAGGAAAAATGGACAATGTTGATTCATACATGAATTTAATCATGACTGATGCAGAAGAACTGCATGATGGCAAAATAATTGCAAATTACGGCAGAGTCATTGTAAGAGGCAATAATGTGTTATTTATCAAACTAGAAAACGAACTCTAGTGTGGTTCTTATGACTAATAATTTTCTGTTTACTTCAGAATCAGTTACTGAAGGTCATCCTGATAAGATATGTGATCAAATTTCAGACGCGTTTTTAGATGAGTTTCTTAGACAAGATCCAGACTCTAGAGTAGCAGTTGAAACAATGGTCACTACAGATTTTGTTGCAGTTGCAGGAGAAGTAACATCAAAAGCTAATTTTGACAAGAAGGCTCAAGAGGAATTAGTTAGGAAAGTAATTAGAGAAATTGGATATAATAACAGAGATTTGATGTTTGATACTGAATCTTGTCAAGTTACATTAAGATTACATTCTCAAAGTCCAGATATTAGTCAAGGAGTAACTGCAACTAAAGAAAAGGAACAAGGGGCAGGAGATCAAGGATTAATGTTTGGCTATGCTTCAAATGAAACAAAAGAACTTATGCCAATGCCAATATTACTTGCACATAAACTAACACAAAAACTAGCAGAGGTTAGAAAAAACAAAGTTTTGCCTTGGGTAAGACCTGATGGAAAATCACAAGTTTCTGTCAGATATGAAAATAATAAACAAACAAAAATCGAAACAATAGTTATTTCAACTCAGCATGCACCTGAAATTTCACAAGATGAAATATCAAAAGGAATTATCGATAAGGTAATCAAGCCAGTTTTAGGAAATCTGTGGAATAACGAAATTAAAATTCACATTAATCCTACAGGAAAATTTGTGATAGGAGGACCACATGGGGACTCTGGACTTACAGGAAGAAAGATAATTGTGGATAGTTACGGTGGATTTGGAAGACATGGTGGGGGAGCTTTTTCAGGAAAAGATCCTTCAAAGGTAGATAGATCTGCATGTTACATGTGTAGATATATTGCCAAAAATATTGTAGCTGCTGGTTTGGCTGAAAGATGTGAGGTCCAATTAGCATATGCCATAGGAATAGCCGAACCAGTTTCATTATATGTTAATACATTTGGCTCTAGCAAGATTCCAGAAAAAGAAATTGAAGAATTAGTTAGAAAAAATTTCAACATGAAACCATCAGGAATTATTTCACAACTTGACTTGAAAAGACCAATTTACAGAAAAACAGCTGCATATGGGCATTTTGGAAGAAATGAGCCTGAATTTACTTGGGAAAAAACCGATAAAGCAGATGCATTAAAGAA
>JACRND010000176.1 GCA_016234975.1 Nitrosarchaeum sp.
CCCGGATCACCTTTCCCTACATCCTGTTCATGTCGCTGGTCGCCGTGGCGGCCGGTGTACTCAACACCTGGAGCCGCTTCTAGAACAGTAAAGGAGCAAGCAAGAAAGATTGGCTATACTAATGAACTGGAACGAGCTGGATGTGAGATTCTTGCTGATTGTTGCACCTGTCTTACCCCTTTGATCAGCAAAGATAACATCGATTCAGTAACTACAAACAGCATCAAAGGAGCATACTATTTGAAAAACTCTAACGGCGTAGATGTCAATTTAAAATCACTCTCTCAAATAATTGAAGATGAGACAAGATGAAAATCCTAGTTCAAGGAAAAACACAAGGAATAATCCTAAAGTCACAACATCCAATTAATTTTCTAGGCACTGTTGATAAAAAAACTGGAATAATTAGTGACAAAAATCATGAACTCTTTGATAAATCAATCAAAGATACTATCCTAGTATTTCCAAACGGTGTTGGAAGTAGTGTGGGTGCGTATACTATCTACTCTATCAAATCTAATAACACTGCACCACTTGCAATGATTTGTCAAAAAGCAGATCTTACTGTTGCAACAGGATGTGCTCTGGCTAACATTCCCCTTGTAGTAATAACTGACAAGGAATTTTCGTCACTTCAAACTGGACAAAAAATTTCACTAGATAGCAAATCTCCTAATCCTATAACACTTCTCTGATGACTGTACCGTTTGGATTTTCTTCTTTGAAAACAATTCCTTCAAATTTTTGAATCTCTGTCTCTGAATTTTTCCAATAATTTTTTGGCAATCCAGCTTTTTCACATGTATATTCTAGAAACTCTTTTTCATTCCATCCGTACTCAATTGGAACTTGTGGCAAAAGCAAACCAGAATAAAATCCATGTTTAACAATCAATCCGTCTCTTCCTACTTTGATCTTTGACAAATATTCCTCAGGTTTACTTACAACAATTTTCTTGGGTGGTGTAAGCACAGTTACTTCAAATGTAATTGAATCCAGCTCTTTATGCTTAACAGGTGAAAATCTTGGGTCCTCTGTTGCAGCTGAGATTGCCGCATCTTCTAATGCATCAAATAATGATTTATCTGGTAATGGATATCCAATACAACCCCTTAATCCTAGAGTGTTATTCAAAGTTACAAATACACCTGATTTAAAAGAAAAATTATTTTTAAATTCTTTTTCTAGTTTTAGCTTTGTGCCATTTTTTAGATATTCAGTAACAATCATCCTTGCAGTTTTTACAAGAATATGACCATCATCATTTGATAGATTGTTGTAATCTTTCATTTACCTTACCTACAAACTCTTGCAGATTTTTAATATGTGTACCTTCCCAATAGACCTGATTGCAACATTTACATATCCAAAACTTGTCATTTGACTTTAAAACTCCTTGAGGGATTCTTTCCTTGATTATTTCCTTGTCAACTGATTCGGTTAATGAATTGCATTTTGGGCATCTTGCTATATTTCCATTTATCTGAATTCTTTTCAAATTTACACTATTGATTATCTCAAGAAACTCCTCAACCTCCTCTTCTCTTGTGATGTGGATTGATCTCATTCCAAGTTTCTGCGCTTTTTTAATTAGTTCTTCATCTTTTGAAATGATTATTCTTTTTTCTTTTCTTGCACTGTCAATTAATTTTTCATCATCAATATCTGAAAAATATTGTGAATCATAGCCTAGTAGTCTTAACTTTCTTGCAATATTTCCCAACATAGCATCGACAAAAAATATTGGCTCACTTTCTGTTTTAAGAGGCATCCCCTAAACCTACTTCTGTAATCTGACTTGCTCCTGCTGGAAGAGCACGAACAAAATCATCTATGTTTATTTTATTTGCAATCTCTTCTTTCAGTTTTAAAAATTCCAGTCTGATCTTCTTTGCAATGTCTACCATTTCGGATCCATGTGGCTCAATTATAGCGTAACAAATAGAATTTTTCTTAATTGTTTCAGGGGGACCGCATGTCACAACATAGTCATCTCCTTGCGGTATTATCCCGACAGCCAATTTTAGAGTGGATATCTTGACAAAATTTCGTTGTCCTTCTATTGTAAATGATCCCTTTGGAAGAAATTGTCCGCTTGGGGCTGATTTTTTTACTTGTTCTGGATTTACCCAATATGCACTTACACCATACATGCCTTCTCTCCATGCTCTGCTAAAGCAAACAGTTGCATGAGCAACTTCATTCAGACTGGCTGTTGGTGGATTTTCTACATCCTTTAGGATGAAAAAAGGAGATCCAAAAATATCGGCATGGAATATCTTGTCACTTTTTCCTAAATGTTTTCTTACTACAGCAGAATTTGAGGGAGCATCTCTGCCACCTATTGCAAGAATTCCATCTGATGTGAAAAACCACCTATATCTTTCATACCAATTCTTTTTTCTAATCTCTGCAAATGAGACTGAATCTTTTTCTGTTTCAGCTTTATTTTGTAATTTTGCTAATTTTTTCTGCGTGTTAATTTTAATTTGCTCAATTGACTTTATTGCACCTGATTTTCGTTTTGCTTCGTTAAACAATACCGATGCAATTGATTGCAGTGGAGACTGTGAGTTTATCTTTATCTTTTCATCATCAACTATGACAAGTGTGATCCCTTTTTCTTTAGTCAATTTAGAATTATGAGTTGCCAAAATCTCCTGAACCCTTGAATCCTCAATTGAGGTGATGCCTTTTGAGATCATCTCAAAAAGTGAATTGGCAACATTGGCTATGTGACTTGATTTTTCTTTTACTGTCTCTATTGCTTTTTCTTGCTCTGCTAGCTGACTTTCAAGTTCTTTTATTTTCTTATCGGAACCTCCGGTTTGAATTGATTTACCAATCTCTACAAGATTTTCTGTAAAAACAGTATCCAAACCTTCGATGAAGCTATTGACAACAGTGCATTTGTCATCTAACTTTCCCAATCTGACAGGAATGATCTCTGTTTTTTCATTTCTGATAATTACTGACTCATGTTTGCCTGTTATAACATTTGTAACAATGTTTTTTGTTGTATCATAGAGTTTTTTTATCTGCTCAGATGTAAGATTGTTTCCTATGCATTTTGCATCAACATTGGACATTTCAAATATGCCCTCTACATATTTTTTTGGCAACCCCAGAGTTCGTCCAAGCCATTTTGCTGCAGCTAAATCTGATGTCTTTAGTTCTTCAAAGTCTGACTCTGTTATCTTAATTACATCCAAACCATTCAAAGGTGGTGGCGTATACACTAAACCCACACCAAGCTTTCTGTGTCTTACATCAATGGAATGCTGTAACGCAAGAATCTTCATCTCATTATTACAGAGCAAAATATTTCCTTCACCAAAAAATTCACCAACAATTACAAACTCTTTATCAAATCCAGCAAAAGTAAAGTATGCAATTCTTTCTGATGCGATCTGTTCTATTTTTTTTAGTTTTAATCGTAACAGATCACTTCGCAATCTTTTTAGTAATCTGTTTGGTTCCATTTGCTCAATTTTTACAGATGTTAACCAAACACCAGATGTGGATATCATCATAAAAATATCAGGTTTTTCAGTATGATGAAGCTTGAATAGTATGCTGTCTTTTGTCACACCATAGATGTTACTTACATAGTAGTCCTGTGCTGCCTCTGAGATTTGATTCACTAAATAA
>JACRND010000177.1 GCA_016234975.1 Nitrosarchaeum sp.
ACTGGCCCAACTGCTATTACTACAACTATAATCCCATCTCGATTTGAATCTCTGTTTCTAAAATTAATTGCCGAAAGAATTAGTACCAGAATGAAAGGTATCGCAGTTGTTTCAGCATTCATTCAAAAAGAATTAGAACCTGATACTGCAAAAGCTATAATGACAGAAATTATGGAGATGATTCAGAATTGACTGATTTACGAAATTATCTTTCATTGATAAGAAAAAACGGTGATCTTAAAATTATTAAAACAAAGGTTTCAACAAAATATGAAATTGCAGGAATAACTGCAAAAGTCGATGGTTCTAATGCAATTTTATTTGAGAATATTACAGAAAGTGATTTTAATTTAGTTGCTAACCTTGTTGGTACTAGGAAAAGATTTGCTCAAGCAATTGGGAGTACAGAAGAAAAAATTCATGAAAATATGATCTCTGCCATCAAAAAAGCAAAAAAACCTAAAGTTGTTTCCTCCGGAAAATTCATGGAAAATAAATCAAGAAACATATCGATCATGCCTATTGTTACCCATTTTGAAAAAGAATCTGGACCTTTCATAACCTCTTCAATTGCATATGTCAAGAATCCTGAAACTGGGGAACAAAATTCTTCATTTCATAGAATGATGCCAATTGATAAAACTCATTTTTCAATTAGAATGGTTGAAGGAAGACATCTTCATCGGTGTTTTATTGATGCAAAAGAACACCACGAAGATCTCAAAATTGCAATAACCATAGGTGTTCACCCTGCAATATCAATCGCAGGTGCGTATCAAGCTGAATGGGGTAAAGATGAAATCAATATTGCAAATTCTCTTTTAGGAGGGAAACTCACTCTGGCAAAACTTCCTTACACAGGATTACATGTTCCTTCTGGAGCTGAAATTGTAATGGAAGGAAAAATTCTACAAGATAAAACTCATCCAGAATGGATGGTAGAAATGCTTCAAACTTATGATCATCACAGATCACAACCCGTTTTTGAGTTAGAATCTTTGTACTATCGAAATAATCCTATTTTTCATGATGTTCTTTCTGGTTTTTCCGAACACCGATTGTTAATGGGAATGCCAATTGAATCAAAACTAAATGGAGAATTGAAAAAAGCATTTCCTCAAACTAAACATGTATCAATGACAAATGGTGGATGCAATTGGTTACATGCAGTAGTACAGATAAAAAAGAGAACTGATTCTGATCCAAAAAAAATAATTAAAAAAACATTTGAGTCACATCGTTCATTAAAACAAGTCACTGTTGTAGATGAAGATATTGATCCTAATAATGCAGAATCTGTTGAATATGCAATGGCAACAAGATTTCAAGCTGATAAAGATTTGATAATAATAAAAAATGTACGAGGTTCTAGCCTCGATCCTTCTAGTGATCAAAAGAAATTAAAGACTGCAAAAATGGGTATAGATGCAACAAGATCTCTTTTAAAACGCCCAGAGGGATTCGAATTAGCAAAAATCCCAAAAATAAACAAAATTAAACTGGAAAATTATTTCAAATAGCAATATTTCTTATCTATAACTGCTTAAATTAAATTGGATGAACTCTAAATTATTGTATTGCCAAATAACTCAGAAATTTCTCCTGTTAGAGAAAAAAGTCCAGAAGAATCAAGCGCCGATGTAATTGTTAGGATGTTTCCATCTGATGCAAATCCAGCTGGGAATGTATTCGGAGGAGAAATTTTAAAACACATTGATATGGTTGCAGGCATTGTTGCTCAAAGACATTCTCAATCAAATGCAGTAACTGTTAGTATGGATAGTGTAAATTTCATAAAACCTGTTTTTGTCGGTAATGTCTTGAAACTAAATGCACGAATAAATTATGTCCATAACTCTTCAATGGAAATTGAGGTACGGGCTGAAGCAGAAGATATTGTAACTGGAATTAAGACTATCACTGGAACCGCTTTCGTAACTTTTGTTGCACTAGATAAAAATGGAAAACCTACACATGTACCAAAATTGTTACTCAAAACTGACGAAGATCGAGTAAAATTTGCAGAGGGCAAAACCAGAATGGAAGAGAGATTAAAACATCGCAAAAAATCTAGTATGTGATTTTTATGGAACAGTTTAAGTGTCTCAAAAACTATTATCAATTATGACTTCAGAAGAAAAATCAAATGAATGGGATTCACTTTGGGGAGAATATTCAAAATCTCTTGAAAACTGGAAAACTATGTTTGAACAAATTCAAAATGCAACTAATGAAATGCAAGCCAAATTTAACGAGGTATGGGAAAAAGCTGCCAAGGAATCTAGTATAGATACTATGAAGATATTTACTGAAAATTGGCAAAAGTCACTTAATGACGTTGGAATGAAATCATTCAAAGAATTTGGAGATGCTTGGCAAAAATCTCTCAGTGACACTAATGCATCAACATTCAAACAGTTTGCAGAAAATTGGCAAAAGACTCTAAATTCATCTGGGATGGAACACATGAAAGCTTATGGTGAAATGATGAAAAAATTTGCAGAAACATGGAATAACATGTGGCCTAAACTCAAATAATATGATGAATTATGAGAAAACTTTTCTTTCTTTATTTGTAAGAATACTATAATTAACAAAATCTAGAGTGTCTATTTCCAAATTATGTCCATGTTGTCAATTCCCTGATTTTTTCTCTTGCCTCAACTAAAAATCTCTTCATTACCGAAATGTAAATTTCAGAAGCATATGTAATTTCTATATCTTCATTTCCTTCAATATTCAAAAATGTTGAAATAATAACCTGTTTTTCATTAATTTTTGGTTCCTTATTGTTGCTTCTTTTATAATTAATTAATTCTAAAAATACCGGTATTTGCCTTTTAATTTCAATTTGTAATTCTTCTTTTGATCTTAATTTTTCATCCTTCAA
>JACRND010000188.1 GCA_016234975.1 Nitrosarchaeum sp.
AAAGCTAAATTGGTCGGGGAATTAGCGGGCAATTATAGTACCGTAGTGCTAATGTTTGGATTTGCGGTGGTAGCAATGGCACCTGCACTTTTAATTTCTAGGATGATCTCTCCTAGAAAAAGAAGTAATCCAGTTAAATTCTTGCCAATGGAATGTGGACAGGTACCGTCAGGTGAAGGACGAACTCATTTTATGATGCAGTATTATGCTTACATCTTGATGTTCGTTGTTTTTGATGTTATGGCGATTTTCTTGTATGCATGGGGAAGCGCACTTTTGGAACTCCCAAAATCTGCAACTTTGCCTATTATTGGTTTCTTAGCAATTATGTTTGCTGCAATGGCTTTTGCATTATATCAGTCAGGGAGACGAGACATATGGTAGTTTTTTATACAAATCAAAATTATGACAATGGAGGATTAAATTGCTAAAAGATCTGATAACACCACAAAATGCAAATGTGTTTGTTGGAAAGTTAGGTGATATTTTAGAAAAAGCAATTGATAAACCATTGGGATATGCAATCAACTGGGGTAGAATATGGTCACTTTGGCCTGTTCATATTGAAACTGCATGTTGTAGTGTAGAATTTGGAGCAGCATCTAGTCCAAGATATGATGTTGAAAGATTTGGTATCATTGAGGCATTTGGTTCACTTAGACAATGTGATCTAATTGTAGTTCAAGGAACTATCACCAGAAAAATGGCACCACGTTTACGTTTAGTTTATGATCAAATGCCAGAACCAAAATACGTTATTGCAATGGGAGCTTGTGCAATTACTGGCGGATTGTATTTTGATTCATACAATGTACTTCCAGGCATTGATGGTGTTCTACCTGTAGATGTCTATGTTCCAGGTTGTCCACCTAGACCTGAAACTCTTATTCAAGGATGTATGTTACTGCAAGAAAAAATCAAGAGAATGAAGGCTAGGAAGTTTGTATAATGAGTTCTGATTCTGATAATGAGCAAATTGAAGCCACATCTGATGCAAAATCTGCATCTGCTAAAACAAGTCCTCCATCAGAAAAAGAAATTGAATTACCAAAATTTGAAAAAGGGCTTGCAGATAAAATCGTTGAAAAATTTGGTACTAGAATTAAAGTAGCATTTGTAAAACCAGATAGAGTTAGAATTAATGTTGGCAGAGATGATGTTAAAGAAGTAGCTGAATTCCTAAGAGACGTTTTAAATTTTGATCATGCTGAATCTGTATCAGGAGTAGATTATCCTCAGGACAAAGAAATCGAAGTGGTTTATCATTTAGGTTCCTACACTGATTCTTCACTAGCTAGACAAATTCTTGTATTGGCAACCAGAGCACAAAGAGAAGAAAATCCAATTCCTGGAAATGATACAACAAAACTTCCTAGTCTTAGAGAAATATTTTACAGTGTGGAATTTCATGAAAGAGAGATTTTTGAAATGTTTGGGGTTTACTTTCAAGGTCATCCTGATAATCGAAGATTACTTTTGCCAGAAGACTGGGCAGATTTACCACCGCTAAGAAAGGACTTTGCAATTAAAGGAAGATAGAGATGAATAAAGAATTACCGCCAGGACTTGCACTTCAGAAAGTAGATGAGAGAATTATGACTCTCAATGTTGGACCACAACACCCAGGTTCTGGTCATATGAGAATTATTGTACAAATTGACGGTGACTTTATTGTTGCATGTGATCCTGATCCTGGTTATGTTCATCGTGGTGAGGAAAAAATGGCTGAATATAGAAACTATATTACAAATATTCCACACTTAGAAAGACCTGTAATTCATGATTCTTGTAATGTTTTATATCCATATGTTTTAGGAGTTGAAGAACTTCTTGGAATTGAAGTACCAGAACGAGCAAAATACATTCGAGTTATTGCATCTGAATTGAATAGGTGTGTTTACACAATGTATTGGCTTGCAATCTATGGGATATTCTTAGGTCATTCTACAATGTTTATGTGGCCAGCAGGTGATCGTGAATTACTAATTGATTTATTAGAAAAAATGACTGGAGCTAGAGTTACTCATGCTCATTTTGTACCAGGTGGTGTAAGAAATGATTTGCCACCAAACTTTGAAGATGTTTGTTTAAGACAAGTAAACTATTTTGAAAAACGAATCAAAGAATATGCTGCAATCTTCTACGATAATCCAATTTTAATTGCTAGAACTGCAAACACTGGTGTTTTATCCCGTGAAGATGCAATTAGATTAGGTACAACTGGTTCTGTTCTACGTGCAAGTGGTGTTGACTATGATCTTAGAAAGAAGGAACCATATGATGTCTATGATGAATTAGATTTTCAAACTAATGTCCTTAAAGAAGGTGATTCTTATGCAAGGTCAAAAATTCCATGGCTTGATATGATGGAAAGCTGTAGAATAATTAGACATGCATTACAAAAAATGCCCAAGTCCGGTTCTGTAAGAGTAAAACTAAAACCAAATCCAAAAGGTGGAGATGCATCTGTTTACAAACGTGTAGAATCTGGAAGAGGTTCATTGGGATGTTACATTGTTTCTGATAAAAAACCTGAACCTTATAGAGTAAAACTAAGTGTTGGCTCATTTAGAAATCTTATCGCATTACCATATCTTCTCAAAGGAGAAAAACTTGGAAACATGCCATCTGTATATTGGAGCCTTAATTATTGGCCCGTGGAGGCGGATAGATAAATGTCTGTCATTGCACCAAATTTCAAGTTTAGCGAATTTGTAAAGTCTATTCTAGATAATATATTTTGGATACTTCTTATCTTTGTATTAATAGGTCTCCCTGCCGTTTTTATTATTTTATTCTACATTGAAATGCCTGTAATTAACGGTGAATTACTTACACCATTTCTTGCATTAACTTGGTTAGCAGATCCTTCTAGAACACTTCCAATTTTGAAAGCCTTCATGACTACTGATTTGTTCAGAATTGCAGCTTTCCCTGGATTTGGATTTGCAGCATTACTTGCAGCTGGAACAATCTTTATAGAAAGAAAAATGTTGGCAAAACTACAGCTTAGAGTAGGTCCTTTTTACTGTGGAAAAATTGAAGGAATCTTACAATTAATGGGAGATGGACTTAAGCTTATCTCGAAAGAAATTATAATTCCTGCAAAAGCTGACAAACCAATTTTTTGGGCAGCTCCTATAATATTTGTCGCAACAGCTGCAGCATTCGTTGCATTAATTCCTGTTGCACCTGGATGGGTAGTTGCAGATGTTGATGTTGGTTTACTTGCCGTATTTGCAATTATTGGATTCTTTCCAATCATAACTATTCTTTCTGCATGGTCTTCGAATAGTAAATTTCCATTCATTGGTGGAATAAGAGCATTACATCAAATGGTATCATTTGAAATTCCGTTGATTCTTTCATTATTGGGAGTCGTAATTCTTACAGGAACTCTAAATCTTTCTGAAATTGTTGCTAGTCAAACCAATTTTCCATGGATTATATTTTTGCCAATCGGCGCAATTATCTTCTTTATAACAATATTAGCTGAATTAGAAAGAATTCCTTTTGATTTACCGGAAGCAGAAAGTGAAATTGTTGCTGGTTGGTTAACTGAATTTTCTGGAATGATTTACGGTCTTGTTCAGTTAGGAACATACTTGAAACTTTATGCATTTGCAGCATTGTTTGTTGTTTTATTCCTAGGTGGTTGGACTGGACCGATGATTTGGCCTCCTTTCCCTGAGGAGATAATCACTGATGGAATAGTAATAGGTCCAATACATGCAAAAATTCCTGGATTACCAGTATTTTCACAAGAGATGTTAAACGGTGTTCTATGGTTTGTAATAAAAACAGTTGGAGTGATCTTTTTCATTCTATTACCAAGAGGAGTTTTTCCAAGAATCAGAATTGATATGTTGTTGAGTCTTGGTTGGTACAAACTAATTGGACTCGCATTCGTTAACATCTTTATAGCACTCGGTTTGTTGTACGCTGGAGTCTTGGGACCTGGAGGAATATTGTAATGAATACAGCTACTGGAATTATCAAGGCATTAAATTCAGGAATAAAACATTTAGCTATTAAACGATTTACGTTACGATATCCTGAAGAGAAACTAAAGTTTGTTGGTGATGGTTATCAATTTGATCCATCCACAGGTGTTGGAATTGCAGGCTATAAGGGTCGTCATATGCTATTCCATGATCATTGTACTGGTTGTCAATTATGTTCCATTGCATGTGAAGGAGTAGCTGAAGCAATTGCAATGGTAAAAGTTCCAGAAGAATACAAACAAAATAAAAAAGCCATCATGCCACAAATTGATTACGGTAAATGTGTATTTTGTGGTTTATGTGTTGACGCATGTCCATTTTATGCATTGTATATGACAAATGACTATGAGCTTTCTTCATTTAGCAAAGAAGGTTTGATTTACACCCCAGCTCAACTTCAAGTAAAACCATTTGTTTCTCAAGATTCCGAAATAAAAATTACTGATAGAGGTGCAACACATGGCTGATGCTGTATTTCTTGCATTATCTGTAATTACTATTGGCTCTGCAATAGCTGCACTAGAATTAAGATCTTTAATTTATGGTTCAATTGCCTTGATGGGAACTCTTGGTGGAATCGCAGGATTCTTTTTACTTTTGGATTCACCATTTGTTGCAATGTTTCAGCTAGCAGTTTATGTGGGTTCTATCGCAGTTTTGATTTTGTTTACAGTTATGTTAGTAAAAAGAGAACTCATCTTCAAGAAAGTTGAGGATAAAAGAAGAAAATTTGTTGGTATTGCATTGATGCTAGTTTTAATGGTTGCATTAGGTTCCGTTATAATGGATTCTGGCATCAAAACAATAACTACTGATGAACCGGCAGTTGATTTTAGAAATATTGGTGCAGACTTTCTGACATATTATTGGCCGGCTTTGATTTTAATGGCACTAATCTTAACAGGTTCAGTTACTGGTGCACTAATTTTAGCAAGAAGAGAGGATGTAGAGAATGAGCAACGAACTGATTGATTTTGTTTTAGTATCTGTTGCCCTTCTGGGTATTGGAATCTATGGTTTGTCTGTAAAGAGAAATGCCATTCGAATGTTATTTGCAATTGAAATCATTATCAATGCTGCAAATCTTAATTTGGTTGCATTTGGACGATTTTTACCACACAGTGGTGGTCAAACATTAGCATTATTTTCAATTGCAATAGCCGCAGCGGAGGTTGCAGTTGGACTTTCATTAATAATCGTAGCATATCGTATGTATCAGAATATTGACATTGCAGACTTCAGGAGCTTGAAAGGATAATGGAGTATGCACTTTTGCAGGCAGTTTTCTTGCCTTTACTATTATCCCCAATTGCCTACATAATTGGAAGAAAAATAGGTCCTACACCTGCAATGTGGTTCACGTTTGGACTTCTGCTTTATACTACTGTATTGGTAATTCTATCTGCACTTAGTGGTACTACAGAAGAACATTATCCATGGACAGAACAATTTGGTGAGTTTGGTTTTCTACTGGATGGCTTAGCATCGCCCTTTGCTATTATGATTTACGTATTAAGTACAATTTTGGTACTTTATTCAAAACCATACATGATTCACAGATTTCATGAACAGTATGAGGAAGAACAACACGAAGTCACATCCTCTAGTGGTAATTCAACAATAATTGAATCATCATCTCTTTCAAACTATGTCAATGCTAAATCTGGACTTTACTTTGCTCTTTATCTTGTATTTGCAATGGGAATGCTTGGTACTGTACTATCTACAAACCTAATTGAATTTTATGTGTTCTTTGAAGTAATGTTGATCCCTGGTTTCTTTTTGGTTGCTCTTTGGGGTGCTGGTCCAAGAAGAAAAATTGGTCTAATGTTCTTATTTTGGACTCATTCTGGCGCAGTTGTTTTACTATTGGGATTCTTAATGATTGGTCTTACAATTGGAAGTTTTGACTTTGCAGATATTCAAGAATCAAAAATTCCACAAGACATTCTAATGCTTTCAGCCATTGCAATTTCAATTGGACTTGGAGTTAAACTTGCAGTATTCATGTTTCACATATGGCTTCCCTGGGTTCACGGTTCTGCACCAACTCCAATTAGTGCATTATTATCACCCGCAATGATCGGTATTGGCGCTTATGGTATCTTTAGATTAATTGTAGAATTTTTACCAAATACATTTGGCGATCTTTCGATTTGGGTCCACATCTGGGGTCTTGTTACAATGATGTATGGTGGTGCAATGGCATTGATGCAAGACGACATCAAACGATTACTTGCATATTCTAGTATCAGTCAAATGGGTTACATTCTCTTTGGAATTGGTTCCATGTCTGTTCTTGGACTATCTGGAGCTGAGATGATGTATGTCACACATGCACTTGGTAAAGGTATTCTCTTCATGATGGCTGGAATTATAATTGTTAAAGTTGGTACCAGAAATATCTCTCAACTAGGTGGATTAGCTGGTAAGATGCCAATAACTGCTGTTTGTGCAGTAATTGGTGCATTGACAATTATGGGAGTACCACCAACTAGTGGCTTTATGGGTGAATGGACTCTATTTTATGGAGCATTAGAAACTGCTATCCAAGATGGTTCTACCGTTAGAGCAGTCACATTTGGTTTAGGTCTTGTTGCAACTGCACTAACAATGTCTTACATTCTTTGGATGCTAAAACGTGTATTCTTTGGAAAACTTCCAGAACACCTTGAACATGTCAAAGAAGGAAGTTGGTATATGACTGCACCAATGATGATACTTGCAGGATTTACAATAGTTCTAGGAATTTATCCAGACATATTCTTTAATCAAATAATTCCGTACATGAGTGGGGTACTGGGAGCTTAGTTTATGGCAATTGAAGTATTAGGTTTATCATTTGAAGTAAGTGCATCTAGTGCCTGGTTGATTTGGATATTGCCTTTTATTGCTGCACTGGTAATACCGGGAATTGGAAAAATATCTAAACATGCAACTGGATATGTAGCAGTCGGTTTTGCTTTGATGAGTGCACTTTCTGCAGCATCTTTACTACCAATAGCATTGGAAGCACATGAAGTTCATGATCAAATATCTTGGATTACTTCTATTGGTTTGAAAGCAGGTGTACTAGCTGATCCACTTTCTATAATCATGGCAAATGTAGTTGGTTGGATTTCATTTCTCATTATGATTTACAGTACAGGATACATGAAAGGCGATAAATCAATTACCCGATTCTGGTTCTGGATGATGTTCTTTATCGGTTCAATGCAACTAATTGTATTATCTGATAATTTGTTACAAGTATTTTTTGGTTGG
>JACRND010000189.1 GCA_016234975.1 Nitrosarchaeum sp.
TTTGTTCCGACTGAACAAGATAAGGAGTTTATCCGTGAATTACAAAAAGACATAGAGATCACCGATAGACCATTTCTAAATTCTGCAACAAAACTGGGGCTTACTGAAGATGAATTATTTGAGAAAATGAAATATTATGAAGATATAGGAGTGATGCGAAGATTTGCTGCAATTTTGAGACATAGGGAGGTTGGTTTTACAGCAAATGGGATGATTGTTTGGAATGTTCCTGATAATAAAATTTCAGAAGTAGGTTCAAAATTAGGTGCTTTTCCACAAGTAAGTCATTGTTATCAAAGACCAACATATCCTGATTGGCCATACAGTGTATTTTCTATGATTCATTGTAAATCTGAAGAAGAAGCAGGAGAAATGGCAAAAACAATTCAAAATCAAATCCACATAGATGATTACAAAATATTGTTTAGTACACGTGAATTTAAAAAGACTCGAGTAGAATACTTTGTTGAAAATAATTTTAGCCTAGAAGAAACAATTTCTGTATCTTAAAATTCATTTTCATCATGTCCTACAACATGAATCATGCAAAAATATTGGTCATTCATGTTACAATAATATACTGAATTCTCACCACAAATTCCACATGCTGGTTTTTCATCGTGTTCTGATAATTTTGTGTGGTAAACTTTGCTTTTGACAGTTATGTTTGAATCCTTGTAGATTCTTGTTATGTTCGTAAAATACTCCAAGTCAGATGGATTTAGATCTTCCTTGTTTTTTATTTTTTTAATTATTGTATTCCATTTTTTATGTTCACCGATCTTTGCAAGTTTCATCCCTTCGATGATACCTAATGTCTTGATGAAATCTATTGGCTTGTCCATCTAAAAACTAGTTTGCTTGAGTTGCTTTTAATTCGTATGATGGCCACGTATTGTATAGATCATCTATCTCTTTCATGTCTGAGGATCTTAGATATTTTCCATCTGATATTGCAGCAAATGTTTCTATTTCTTCCACACTTACAACTGTAGGTAAAACCGATGCGATTGCTTTTTTTGACAAGATGAATTTTATTGCAAATTCTGTAATGTTTAATCCGTTACGTTCCGCAATCGGTCTGAATTGTTCTACTTTTTGTAATGCGTCTTGCCTCCATTCTTGTTTTCTGTCTTTTCTATGATCATTACTTGGAATAACTGTCTCTGCTTTTACTTTGCCTGTGAGAATTCCTGACGCATCTGGAACTCTAACTAAAATTCCAACATTTTGTTTTTCTGCTTTTTCAATTAACTCATTTCCAGGTGTTTGCTCTAAAATATTATAGACTGTCTGTACTGCAGAAACACTTTTTCTTTCCATTGCTTCTAATCCTTCTTGTGTCCATCCTATTGCTGGACCAAGTGCAACTTGTGATGATCTTATCTTTCCTTCTTGAATTAATTTATCCAATGTATCAAAAGTAGCATCATTTCTAATGTGATTTAACTTTGGATTATGCATTCCATATGAGTCGACATAATCTGTTTGCAATCTTTCTAGTGATGCACTTAGTGCTTTTCTTGTAAACTCTGGTTCAAAACTCTGAGGTAATTCTGCATGCCCTATTTGCTCAACTTTTGAAAAATCATATCCATATTTTGTTGAAATAACTACCTCTTCTCTCATTCCTTTGAATACTTGACCAATAAGTTTCTCGCTTATTCCTTTACCATACATATCTGCTGTTTCAAAGAAGTTAATTCCTAAATCGTATGCTCTCTTAAGCATACGTTTTGCTTCATCCTCCTCGATTTTTTTACCCCACCAATCAAGACCGATAGTCCATGCTCCAAATCCTATCTCGGATACTCTGATTCCACTTTTTCCCAATGTTTTGTATTTCATTTTATTGTCTCCTTGAATTTATTTAGTCTTGATTCTATTTCTATATGGCTCAAAACTGCTTTCCCTTTGGAATTTCTTCATTTATGTTTATCCAAGATTTGCAGCCCTGATACTCGGATTTTAGAGGCGTATTTAATTCTGGAATTTTATAGACTTTTAAAAATATCGCTTTCATTGGATTCTCTGGTTTCCAATTTCTTCTTTCATTAATGTATGAATCACTCCAAATATGAAACAATGATAATTTTTTGATTGTTTCCTCAGATAAAATATCTGCTTCTGCTAATGCCTCTGCATACGATGTAATTCTATTAAATTCACTCTTAGGTGGATCTGATTTTACTTGTTCGAGATATTTGTGAAATTGTGGTTTTATGTGATTGTACTCTTGATGTTCTTGTGTGGGAAACAATAGGAATTTTCTTGATTCAATTCTAAAACCTGATACTACATCTAATATTCCTCCCTTTCTTAGGAGAATTGTTTGATCACCGTTTTCTAGAGCATTGACTATTGTCGCCCATTCTTTTAGAGACTCCCTAGCCCAGACTTCCTATTAGAGGAATGATGTCTTTTTTTACACATACTAACATTGGAGTATCTACTTTGACATACGCTGAAACCTTGGTTTCTCTCAAGTCCATGATTAGATCCTGAAAGTTTCTTAAATCATCTGTCTCAAATGCCAGCATGAAATCTTGATCATCTATCCCAAATGAATATGTTGTATTGAGAACTATGTCTGGATATTTTTGACTAACATCAATGTGTTCATCCATCATTTTCTGTCTGTCTTCTTTAGATAACAAATACCACTCTCTTGTTTTAGTAAATGGATAAACAATCACGTATTTTTTTGATTCATTTCCTGCAACAAATGCAATAGTTCTACCTTTTCTTGCATAGATTGATGGCCTTGTACATGAAACATACGTTTGCGTTGGAATGATGTATTTTCCAAATACTGTTAGATATAATTTTGAAATTACACTTTGTATTTCCTCAATTGATTTTGCTGCAAACCAAAATAGAAAATCAGTATCTGAACGTAATCCTAGTGTCGAATATGTTCTGAATTTTATTCCTGAATTTTTTATTATGTTTTCTACTTCTTTGGCCGATTCTTCTTTGGCCAGATCTGCCATCCATCTCCATTTAGGATCTATCTGAAAAAATGAGAAATTAAAAAAATATTTCTCATCGTCGTTTCCTTCCATGCCATCTCTTTTTTTGAACCCTATTTAAACAAAAACTAGATTCTCTAATGTTGTATTTGTATAATTTTCTGTTTGGATTTATGCCCTGATTTTATTTGAATCCCTGACGTTGATACTCCAAAATACTTTGCTAGTTTTTTTATAATCTCTTTATTTGCCTCTCCTTTAATTGGCTTTGATTTTATTCCTATTGTAATTTGATTTTCTTTAATATTGAGAAATTCTTTGTTAAATTCTACGTTTACCTCGTATAGTGCCATCAAAAATCTTTCTCACTTGTCCGTTTTAAAAAACTATCAAAAAATTAACTAACTTTTTGTTCTAAAACCCAATCATATCCTTCGCTTTCTAATTTATCTGCAAGGGACGCATCACCTGTTTTTAAGATCTGGCCTCTAGCAAAGACATGAACATAATCTAATTTATCTAAGAATTTTAAAATTCTTGCATAATGAGTAATCACAATTACGGTTGCATCTTTTCCTGATACTTGACTTATTGCCTTAGCTACTGCTTGAACCGCATCTATGTCTAAACCTGAGTCTGGTTCATCTAAAATTGAAATCTTTGGTTTTAAAACTGCCATCTGCAACACTTCTGCACGTTTCTTTTCACCTCCTGAAAATCCCTCATTAAGATATCTGGAAAGAAATTCTTCTTTCAATCCAACTTTATTCAAATTTTCTTTAAGATATTTTTGAAATTCTCTAACTGTGATGAATACTTCTCTGTCTTCTCCTTGCAGTGCTTTGCTAAGTGAATTGTAAGCTGTTCTAAGAAAATGTGAAAATCCAACACCTGATACTTCTGTAGGGTATTGAAATCCTAAGAATAATCCTTTTTTTGCACGTTCATCTGCAGATAATTCTAAAATACTTTCACCATCTAACAAAATATCTCCCTTTGTTACTTCATATTTTGGATGTGCAAGTAGTGTGTATGCTAAAGTACTTTTTCCAGAACCGTTAGGCCCCATTATGGCATGTACTTCTCCTGGACCTGTTTTCAAATTAACTCCTTTAAGAATTTCTTTACCTTCACGTGTAACGTGAAGATCTCTAATCTCAAGTACTGCCATGGTGCATTTTGTTTTGTTTCTATATATAATACCGACGAAATTTAGCTAATCCTAATAGAATTTTCTATGATGATTAATAAAATGAAAAAGGGGGGATTAAATTTTGGCCAGAGATGGTCTCAAAGTAATTTTGAGTTTGTAACATGTTAGGATCTCTTTACATCTATTTCTGATAGTGACTTCTGTGACACCTGCAATACTTGAGACGTCTCTTTGAAGGACATTCTGTCCTAACAAAACTGATGCAACATACAGATATGCTGCAGCAATTCCATTGGGAGCTTTTCCGTCTGCAATGCTACTGTCTTTAGTTTTTTCTGCTATCTCCAAAGCCAGTCTTTCAACTCTGACTTCAGTCTGTGTCATGTTTGCAATCTTTGAGATGTATTTGTCCATAGTAACTACTGGAGCACTCAATTGACCCATTTCCATTACCATGGTTCTATAGTATTTTGCTGCAAGTTTTGTCTTTGATTTGACATCTTTTGGAGCACATATTCCTCTGCAAATCTCTTCTAGTGATCTTACAACATCACATTGTTTGCATGCCATGTAAATTGTAGCTGCAGTAATACTTGCTACTGATTTTCCCTTCACATCAACATGTCCATCCAAGTTTCTGTATATCATAGAAGCAGTTTCCAAGACGTTTCTTGAAAGATTTAGACCATCACATGTTTCACCCATTTTTGATAAAACATTTGCTAATCTTCTTTCTCTTGGTGAAGAAACGCGTACTCGTTGTTGCCATTTTCTGAGATTGTTCATTTGATTTGCAACTTCACGGTTGATTGTTTTTCCGCTAAAGTCCTTTGTGCTAATTGATATCTCAGTTGTTATTCCCAAATCATGTTGAGAATAAGTTGTCTGTCCTGTTGCTCTTGCTAGCTTCATCCTATCTTCGAGATTTGAGCTTATTGTTTCTGGACCATGATCTACCATCTGATCTGCGACAACTACGCCGCAACCAGAGCAGATTATTTCACCATTCTGAACGTCATCCACTAATGAAGATTGACATTCAGGACAGCTTTGTGGTTGTAATATGTTCATTTTTTTCTTCTCCTGAATTTTTGTGTATTAGCAGGAGAATGTTCAATTGCGAAAACACTTTTGCCAATGTATTTTTTGATGTTGTTTGTTAACGGAGTTGCTGATGCAAACGGTCTTTTTATTGGACCAATTAATTCCATTATTTTTGCAACTTTAGTTCCTGTTTCGTCACAGAGTATTTCTCCTTCAGCTAACTTTCTAGATAGCTGAATGATCACTCTGCCACTAGCGGCTAAGTGCATTATTTCGCCTACCTCCTGCAATTAGAAACAGTAATCATCATATTCTTATCATGTACTTCTGTCAACTTTACTTTAGCTAAGAGCTAGATTTGATTTTATTTTGTTTGCTTGGCTCTCTTTGAAACTAATTTTTCTGAAATTTTGTTAAGAATATTTGTCTTAGAGGATCCTTTTGGCAACACTATGTATCCCGACCTGACATAAGGTCTTCTTGGAAATCGTACCTTTTCATCTGTCTCTGTGATTTCAAATCCTGCTGCTTGTGCAGCTTCTGTTAATTCTTTTAATGAAGGAATTATGATTGTACCCACCAATAGGATTGTTTTTGGTTTGAATAATGTAAATATGAATGATTTTTTAGATAAGCTAAAAGAATATTTTGAGATTGAGGAAATTGAAGGTATAAATAAATTTCTGTTTCTAATATTGCACCTTTTGTAATGATGCCTCTTCTTTGGTAATCATTGTTTGTAGAATTTTCTAATACTTTGAGAATTTTTATTTTCTTTACTTTGGAATCTCCTGATGCCAAATTAACAAAATCAATTGTTTTCAAAGCTGTTTTTTTATTATTGCCTCTTACCCGTCTTGTGATTGTGACTTGAGCTCCTGTAACTGATTCGTTTGGATATCTATCTATTTCATATTTTCTTCGAATTCTTGCAGGGTGTCTTCTTCCACCAGTTATTTTGCTGGTTGCAAGATTTTCTACTGATTTTCTCACGAATGTTCTTTTAACTACTCTAATTTATACAAAACGCAAAAAGTTAGGCTTAAAAATATTCAGTTTAGTTTACTGACCATTTCGGGTGCAGGATTTGATTCTGACATCTTTGCTGTTTTTCTTACTTTGGAAAACAGTCTTTGTTTGAGATTTTCTACATCTCCTTGTATTCCAAAATATTTTTGGAATTTTTCAGTTGTATTGTAAATTTTCAATCTGCCTACATTTTGATGAGTGATAAAATCTAACTGTCGTAATTCTTTGAGATGTTCGTACACTCCAGAACCCCTTGTTTCTACAAGTTGTTTTGATGAAATTGGTTGCATGTATGCAATATATGATAATGTTTTCAAAGTTGCATTTGGAAGAATAGGTTTTGATGCATATCTTTTGATAGTTGAGCTATATTCTGGTTTTAATTGAAACACATATGATCCATCCGGAAGTGTTACTACTTCAAGTGCCTTGAAGGCTGACTTGGTCTTTTTCATTATCTCGTTGAGTAATTCAAACGTCTTTGTACGTGATTCTGTGCCTGAGGCTCTGATCAATTCTTCTATTTTTAGGGGTCTTCCAGCAGAGTAAAGTGCTGCTTCAATCCTCGCAGTTGGTTCATCATTTGTTTCGGTTTTTGCCAATTGTCTCTTTTTACCTATAAAATCTACTTAAAGAAATCCTTTCTTCATTTTTGATCAGATTGTTAACTTCTCTTTTATCAAAATAATTTTGATGTCCTCTTCTATCTGTTCTAGTTCTACTTTTTCATCTCTTGCTAAAAATAATATTGCAAAAAAACATCTAATCGAATCTATTTCGTCAAGATCTTTTATGATATCTTGAAGCATGCCATATCCTGTATCTAAAATTTTTCTAAT
>JACRND010000181.1 GCA_016234975.1 Nitrosarchaeum sp.
AATAAAAAGACAAAGACGATCTTGGGTGGACTTGGGGACTTCAGGGGCTTTATTGAGTTTACATCCAGCATCATTGACTGCTAAACACATAGGCAGTTCTATAGAAAATGGAATTACAATCGGATTTTTGGTAGGAGATGTCAAATCTGCAGTCGATGAATTAAAATCAAAGGGCGTGAGAATTCATCGTGACATTGTAGATAGAGATGCAGGAAAAAATGCAGTCATTTTAGATCCTGATGATTATTTGGTTTCTTTATTTGAGCCAAACTTTGAAGATAAAGCGGAGCAGACAAGTGGATATCATGGATTTACTCCAGCTTAGATTATTTTTTTAACACCTGTAATTATTTTATCTGTATTTTTCTCTGCTCTGTCAATTGAGATATAGTATGTCAAGTCATCTTTTTGGAAAATTACAATAGATACTTTTTGGTGTTGTAATAACACGTAATCCAATTTGCCAATTGCACTTACTGTATCTCTTCTTAATGTCATCAATGTAGATATTATGAAAAATTCATTTTTGACCTGTTCCGATTTTAGCAGGGGTTTTACATTAGGTCTAACGATCCCTGTTAATGTTCTGCCATATGCATTTACGACACCTGCGTATCTAATACTATCTGATAACTGGAGAATGTTTTGACATTTTTTTCTATGTTGAATTATTTTGTCTTTCCATATTTCAGCAGGAGTCTTTGCCATAATCAAAATTAAACTTGAAAGTATTAAACGTATTCCAATATTTTAAATCTTCTTGAAGATATAGTCTGTAATGATATTCAAAATGATTAATTCTTAATTTGTTATTTTACTATTACAGTTCCAAAATTAACTGTCTTTGAAATACTTCCTCCATTAACATCGTACCCTTCAATGTGCATTTTCATTACGTAGTTTCCTGGAGGGATGATTCCAACTGATCCTGATGTGGCTGGAGGGTTTTTTGCAGATGAAAATGTTAGATTCATAGTCGTTAAAGCAGGAAATGCTTTACTATCTTGATTTGATGTAACATCTGTACCATTTGCTTGTAAAATTAGAGAAGCATATGTGTTAGGATTGGACACGTGATCAAATGTTAATCTAGTTTTATCAAAAGTAATCCACGCAGTTTCAGGACCGGCATTGTATATTCTAAATGTGTTGGATTGAGATCCTATTATTGTAAGATAAGATTGAAATGATTGTTCTGAATATGGAGTTTGTAAAAATGAATTGCTTGGATTTCCAGTCATGGATGTATCATCGATTCTCATATCCATGTCCAGTCCTGATTTAAATTGCATGTCAAAGACAAGTCTTTGAGTGTCTGTGAAATTTATCCATCCTTCTATAGGTTTTGAATAATTGAAACTATTCAAAAAACTACCATTTTTTTTCCCATCTAAAAATTTCAGGGGGTAATTCAAATCCGTAGCAATATTTGATACAAAAATTCCATTTTGATCAGTTTTATTCATGTAAAAAGTAACTAGATGAGCTGCATTACCATAGTTTGTATTTTTCAAATCTGTAATTTCTCCAGAATTTAGTGAATAGTCATCCCAATGTAAAATATCATCAATTATACCGTTAAAGCCTGAATTTGAGCTAGTGTCTTTGGCACCAACAAATATTCCATCAACATGAATGTCACTATCACCATTTCCTAAACTACTAGTGTTGATTAATGTTGCATTGAGGTACAATTGACATGCATGATCGGTTGGTCTTACTGCAACAAGATGCTGCCAACGGTTATTCTCATAATCAAATCCACTGGATATACATTTTGTAGGCGTATTATTTTTCTGAGTTACAAATTCAAAATATATATTATGATTGGCATCTATTCCAATTTCATAATATTCATCATTGTTACTCTGTGATGCACGATAAAGAATTTGTTTGTTATTAATTCCGTTTATTGCTTTAAACCATAATGATGTTGCATCTGGAGCCTTTTTGATATCATTGCTTGCTTGTGTATTGATCTGAATGTAGTCATTACCATCAAAACTAAATGCTCCAGAAGTATGAGGTCCACCTGCAGATTGGAACGTAGGTCTGTGACTTGATGAACCTAGTGTATGTCCTGATGTATTTTCTGTAGAATCTTCAGGATTGCCATTTAATTCTAAATGAAGTACCATGTTGTTAGCATTGTTATCCATTAAACTGTCTGGAAATGGTGCGCTAAAGTATGTTAAACTAGCATTCCACATTCCTGCTGGAATCTTCACTGATGTTCCATTGTTTGTAAAAAAATTAGGATTATCAGTCTCTACAGATATTGTAGTTCCACCACTATCTGGATCTCCTGAATACATTTGAAATGCACCATTTGGGGTTAGATCTGTCTCAGTATGAAAGTTTAGTAATGTATTCTGATTTGTCATGTTATTAGTTACAGTAAGTAATAATGTTGTTCTAAATTTATCAGGTACTGTTTCAGGAAGCGCAATTAATTTTAAATCTAATCTTTCTTGATTAGGCGAGTTAATCGAAATTTCTTTCCCATTACCCCTCTGAGTGATTAATTTCATAGAATATGCTTGAGAGTCAAGTGCGTACAGATTTACATCTTGCCCGATATTTGTAATAACTTGTTTTGGAGTCACAATTTTATTTATTGTAAAATTTTGCAATGGCCATGAATTATCAGTCACATTATCGACCCATAACCGTGTAAATTTTATAGGAATTTCTCCTGTGTTTTGAACTGTAAGATTGAATTTACCTGCATCAATTCTGACATTTGTAATTTCAGAATGCTCTCTTGATTTGTCAACACTTTCAATTCCTTTTGTAATCACTTGATCATTTACTTGTTCGACAAGATGTATCCCATATGTAAAATACCCCAATACAGAAGTGAGCACCACTACGAGAAAGATCATTCCAATAACACTGCTAAGGCCTCTTCTGTACTTCACGGCATTACACTCTGAAAGAAATATGTTTTAGAGCCAATAAAAGTATCATGTATTGGTCTGGGTCATGATAATGCTGCCCCTGTTTGTTTTTACCATGACATCCAAGACACTGTACGATGAAAAACTAGCATCATTTATTGTAATTTTCATGCTGTGTTCTGGCAGTATTTGACCATTTATGACAGGCTGAATCTTGCTATACCCTGATGTTTTTTCGGTAATCGTTATCTCAGTTACTTCCAGTCCCACATGACCCACATTAGTCAGCACTGCGTCAATTTGACTACATGGGTCTGATGTACAATACACATACTCGAAGATCAACGATTCATTGAGTTTGCTGATGTAATCCGATACTGTACTTGTCATGTCTGCTTGCTGTCTTGATAGTGAGGATTGACTCCATACCACGCCTGTGCTGCCCATAAGGCATACTGCTGACATCATGATGGCCGATGTGATGATTGTAGCTAAACCTCTTCTTTGTCTTGCATGTTTCAAATTCATGCTCTTATTCCCATTTTTGGGAATTTATCAATTAGGTTGTAATTATAATAACAAACAGTATTATCTTATTCACATATGAAATTATAGAAATAAGCCTATGGAAGTTATTCCTGTTTTTTATTGCCACATAAAACAGAAAATATGAATTTGACACTATTTTTAGAAATCCATACAATGATTAAAATTTTCAATATTGCTTGATTCTTTCAAATTATTGATGAAAAATATGAGTACTGACTCGTAGATATATTGCACTGTACTTTTTATAAGACGTTATCTTAAGTATTTTTCAGACCATATTATTTGTAAATCATCAATCCCAAGAATATTGTTGACAATTACTACATGAGTTTATTCCAGACATCATTAATAGAGAAAAAGATCTGACTGAGGTAAACATCCTAAATCAA
>JACRND010000182.1 GCA_016234975.1 Nitrosarchaeum sp.
GGAACATTTTACTGGATGAGGACAACAATAATGCCTATCTTTGATCATAAACACAATACAAACCAATTCATCTCAATACGAACTGATGTCACTGAACTTTATGAATCAAAGGCAATAATCCTTGAGCAGCTCAAAGAGATTAATGAACTACAAAATCAAAAGGAGGAATACTATGCAATAGTTTCTCATGAGTTAAAGAGCCCATTAATGCCGATTATTGGTTGGTGTGAAGTGTTGATAGATAAAAACATGAAAAATGATGAAGATAAAAAACTGGCCATTACTGAAATCTATGATAATTCCAAGAAACTTTTACAATTGATTACAGATATGCTCGATATTCAAAAACTAGAGTTAGGTAAAATAACTGTAATAAAAGAAGAATTTAGATCTAGCGGGTTCATTCATGATATAATTAGGGACTATAGGATGATGAGTGAAAAATATAAGATTAATTTGATGGATAAAACAAAAAATAACATCACCCTCAATACAGACAGACATCTGTTAAATCAAGTATTTTCTAACCTTGTAAACAATGCAATTGATTTTGTACCTTCGGGTACAGGATTAATAGAAATTGACGCAAAACCTCAAAAAGATGACATATTGTTTTATGTAAAGGATAATGGAATAGGAATTCCTAAAGAAAAACAAAAGGAACTCTTTACCAAATTTCATCATGAAAGTTCTTCACATCCTAGAAAGCTTGGTGGGACTGGACTTGGGCTGTCAATTTGTAAAAGAATTGTTGAAAATCTTGGTGGGAAAATTTGGGTCGAATCAGAAGAAGGCAAAGGAACGACGTTTTATTTTACAATACCGAAATAAGGACAACCAAAACAGAATAATATATTGAAATTTTCAACAAATTTATGGATAGGAGATCAAATATTTCCAAGACCATATTCTGCCCTGGATTCTAAACTCTTTTTGTTAAGCGATCTTTTCTCTATAATTGGTATAATTGTGGAACTAACTCTCAACTTTAATATAATTAGTAATTTTTTTGCAAATCAGAAATCAATTGCTGGCAATTTTTGATGTTGAAGGAGTTCTATATGATGCGGAATACCTCCCAATTCTTGCAGAAAAACTCAACAAAGAAGATGAAATTTGGGAAATCACAAAAAAAGGTATTCAGGGCGTGATTAATTGGGAAGAAGGTCTTCGAACAAGAGTTGAGGCATTAAAAGGTCTTGATTATACTACATGCAAAGAAATTGCTGATGCTTTACCTATAATGACTGGTGCAAAAGAGGCATGTAGAATTCTAAAGGCAGCAGGATGGAAATTAATGGCAATCTCTGGTGGCTTTACAATAATGACTGACAGATTACAAAAAGAATTGGATTTGGATTATATTTTCTCAAATGAGTTGATCTTCAAAAATGGAAAGCTAGATGGTGTAACACTGCATGTTGATTCTGACAAATCAAAGTCAGCTAAAATCAAAATTGCAGAATGGAATGAAAAGAAAGAAAATATCATATGTGTTGTAGATGGTGCAAATGATATTAAATTATTTGATATTTCTGGTCTAGGTATTGCTTATCGAGCTCAAGACGTGGTAAAAGATTTAGCAACTGCAACCTTGGAAGAAAAAGATCTTTCAAAAATACTTGATATTATAAATAAACACTATCATCTGACCCTGGAAACCACTGCATAAACAATATCTTACTGTGTTTTCACAACTATTGTAATTGCAAATCATTCCGATACATATAGAAAAAGAAATTGAACCTGATGATGATATATCTGAATTAATAATTAATTCAAAAGAAATTCACAATGGCGATATTTTAGTCATCGCTCAAAAAATCATCTCAAAACAAGAAGGTCGTATAGTTGAACTGTCTTCTGTAATACCTTCTCTGTTGGCTGAAGGTATCAGCTCTGAATATCAAAAAAATCCACGTATTGTAGAATTGATTCTAAATGAATCAAAACAAATTATCCGAATGGATCATGGAATACTAATTGTTGAAACAAGAAATGGATTCATCTGTGCAAATGCCGGCATAGATGAAAGCAACGTCAAAAATGGGTTTGTTACATTACTTCCTCTAAATTCTGACATCTCTGCAGAAAAAATTCGTAAGGAAATAATGAAAAAAATAAACAAAACCGTATGTGTTATTATCGCTGATACATTTGGACGTCCGTTTAGAATGGGACAAACTAATTGCGCTATTGGAATTTCTGGTATGAATCCCATACTTGACTATGCTGGAACTAAAGACTCTTTTGAAAAAACTTTACGTGTAACTGCAATTGCAATAGCCGATGAGCTTTGTTCAGCGGCAGAACTAGTAATGAAAAAAGCAACGAACTGTCCTGTTGCAATTATACGTGGGTATGATTTTAAAAATGAAAACTCTACCATACATGATCTCATACGTCCTCAAAATGAAGATTTGTTTCGATAGCTAGTAACCCTATTTGCAATAGAATTATAATCCAAAGAAGAAAATTTTACTTGAAATTGATTATCAAAACCGAATTACACTGTCATAACTCATTCTCAAATTTTCATGTTGGCGATAAAGAAGCACCTTATGATTGCAATGTCTCAATAAGGGATCAATTGGAGCGCTCTTATAATTTGGGGTTAGGTGCAATCTTTGTTACTAATCATAATACTTTGGATGGGTATCATCAGTTATTACAATACAAAAAAGATCATTCCAAATTTCAAAACATCGAAGTTTATCCGGCAGAGGAAATCACCACTGATACAGGCGCACATGTTTTAGCATATGGTGTTCATAATGAGATTCAACCTGGAACTACTTTAGAAGAGATAATAGATGAAGTTAGAAAACAGGGCGGAGTTTCATCAGCCCCACATCCATTTAGTTTGCTAGATGCACTTCGTGACAGTGCCAAAAAATGTGATATGGTTGAGGTATTCAATAGTAATAATGTAGATATTCTTTCAAATGCACGAGCAACTCAATTTGCATTAGATAATAAAATGATCCAGGTAGCTGGCAGTGATTCTCATGTTCTCTCAACGCTGGGACGCTGTGTTAACATGATAGAATCTGAAAATAACCTCGATAGCATATTACAATCAATGAAACATGGAAAGATTGAAATTTTACAAACTGGATATGCATTACAAAACGAAACCCTTGATCATCTGAAATATAAAATTCATAATTCAAAAGATTATCTAATTGATTATATTTCAGAACATTATCCAAATGCAAAATGGCTTTTGACTTTTTTACTAAGAATCTATGATGTCAATCAAAACAGTCACATTTGGTCACTATTTTACAAAATAGCGCTCTTTCTAATGAAAAGGATTTCTCAGAAAATTAATTTCCAAAATTACGATCCTGGATTTATGAAAGAACGAAATCTTGGTACTATGTTTAAAATGGCATTATAATTAAAAATGGACAATCTAAAATAAATTACAATATCGCTTACCATTATCTATTGCAGAAAACTAATTCTATTCAA
>JACRND010000183.1 GCA_016234975.1 Nitrosarchaeum sp.
AGATCATTCACAGAATCACTACCATTATCTGCCACAGCAAACACCAACGCTTTACTAACTAGATCACTATCCGAGTCACTACCATTATCTGGCACAACAAACACCAACGCTTTACTAACCAGATCATTCACAGAATCACTACCACTCTCAGCTTCACCCACCACCAACGTTGCACATTCTAGATCATTCACAGAATCACTACCATTATCTGCCACAGCAAACACCAACGCTTTACTAACTAGATCACTATCCGAGTCACTACCATTATCTGGCACAGCAAACACCAACGCTTTACTAACCAGATCATTAACAGAATCACTACCACTCTCAGCTTCACCCACCACCACTTCCGCACTAACCAGATCATTCACAGAATTACTACCACTAGCTACCACCATCAACACCACTGTCGTCAAACATATCTCACTATCCGAGTCACTACCACTATCTGATAATCTTGTGACATCTCTTATTCCTGGAAACAATACATTACCTGTTAGTATCTACCCAGGATCTGGTACATCAGAAGTTACCATATCTCAGGACAATACAAATCTCGTACTATCTGGTTCATCTAATGTACAAACTATCAGAATAGATCAATCAGCTGATACACAAATAGCAATTGATTATACATCAAGCAAAATAGGCAATACAGTCTCTATTACCAATGGATATGATGTATTATTCCACGCACCACATGAAAATTCTGTACAAGATGATCATGGAAAGATTGCAATATCCGACAGTACAACACTTACTGGTCCTGCAGGTTGGGATGGTTTACTCAAACTACCTGCAACTACTCTAGTTACCATTCCTCAAGAAACAACCACTACAACTACAAACGGAGTAACTACAACAACTACAACAATATATTCTGAAGTTTCTGCATTTGAAATCGGCGTTGATGGTTCTACAATACAACTTTCCAGTCCAGCAAGAATTGAATTTACAGGAGATGGTGGAAATGGATTTGTAGTATTCTTTGTAGGTCCAAATGGAATTACCACTTTCATTAATACTCAATGCTCATCTGATTCAGCATCAGGACTAACTGCCAATGAATGCTTTATTGATAATGGATCTGATGTTATAGTTTGGACCAATCACTTTACCAAATTTGGAACAAGTAGACAATCCACATCATCTTCATCTACTGCAGGACCTACTGCCGAATCTACTGGAGGTGGAGGCAAGATTGGAGTACACATACCAGGGGCAAGTATTAAAGGAATATCAGGCACCCCTGGTTTTGAATTACAATTATCTACCAAGTTGGAAATAGCAATGATTTCTTATGACAAATGTGAGCAAAACATTGTAAAAATATTCGTTGCATCTAATAGTGATTCTGTTCCAACAGTGCAACTAGTAGGCGCTTCTTCAACGATGATTCAAGCTAAACTAGTTTCAGGATCCATTTCATCTGTTACTGAACCCAACGTATTTGCATACGAAGCTCCTATTTCATCTGACACAGAATTCTTCATGGTTACTGCCCAAACTACTAATCGAGGAATAAGCAATACTGTTGCTACTCTAGTTGATGTGACTCAATGCAAGCAGGCATTAATGTTCCAACAAGATATTCCAAATCTGCCATCTCCAGATGAGTCAAGCTCTGTAGAGATTTTTGATCTCAAGATCAATTTAGGTGATGGTGCAAAACGAGCATCTCAGATGAGTAATACATATGCAAGTAATCATGCATTGCCAGTTTCAGCCATTGTAAGCAGTCCAAGTGATCTTAAACTAGCCGAGATTAGATTTGTGACATTAAACGGTCAGCAATATTCGCTTCTCAAGGAGAATATGACTATTGCAAGTATAGGTTTGCCAAATCTGTATTCTGTATCAGGAACAATTCCATATGATGCCATGTCACCACCTGCAATAATTTATTGGGTTAGAGTGATGAATCAAGATGCAGTGATACATGACTCTGAAAAGTACACCATAGGTGTCAAACCTATAGAACCTATTTCTGCAAGCATGAAGATAGATTCAAAACAATATGCTATGTCTGGAACCACCATTTATCCATCTGTCTCATTTTACAACACAAGCCCAGAACCAATCTATGGCTATACTATGGTCTCAATTAATGATACTCCAGTATTTGCATCTGAACCACAGCTCTATTTGCCTGGAGCAACTGAGATGCCTCTATCCTGGCACATACCTCACGCCAACGAATTCACAAGATATGATATTGCATCAAAAACTTATGCATATGACAAAATATTTGAAAACACCACCACACTAGATGTATTTCCATCTGCCCGAGTGATTCCTCTTGGTACAATTAACGTCTCTATGCTAAAAGATCCTGATGGAAACAAAATGGCAAAACCGTTCATGCTTTATTCTTCATTAGAAAACATTGAAGGTGATTATAGGGTAATAATGCCTGATGGCACATGTCTTATAGGAACTTTGGATGTTTGTCTAGTTAATGAAAGCACATCTGAAACAAATGGCACATCTATTACTGTAAATGATAAAACATACAAGATTAGATATTCTGGAAATCAAAGCAGCTTTGAGCGATTCTCTATAATGTCTGATGACCTGGTCGAAGGAAATTGGATTGTGCAAATTCATTCAGAAAAAGATAGTAAGATATTAGATTCAGGAGGAAAAATTAAAGTATCTTATCGTCTTTTGGAGTAGATGATGAACTCTGGATTAATATCAACTAATTCATACTTTTGTTTGTTCACTTTGGTGATGATATGAAAAGACTCACAATACCCATTTTCATAATCTTGATTCTTGGCATATCGTTATTTCCTAACTTAGCTTCTGCGCAACCAAATGAAATGCCAGAATGGGTATCCCGAATAATTCAACACTGGTCAAATGGAAATATCGATGATGCTGAATTCTTTTATGCTATGGATTTTCTTGCAAATAACAACATAATTACAAAATCTTCATTTAAGAACCAACTAGTTAAAATACAAAAAATTAGTGATACAGAACATACACTTGTGCATGCCAAGAACTATAGGGTTTTTGTGGATTCTTTTCCAAAAGATTTGGATCTATATTATTCTATAATTGATGATGCCATATTATTCTGGGGAAAAAATAATGTTAACTTTATTCTAGTTGATGATCAGCACATGGCAAATGCCAAAATCTTTTGGATTAAGGAAATGGATGGACCAAATGATGGTTATGTGGTTCAAAGAGATAGAATAGAGATTGGTCTTGGAACAAGTACTGATGGCAAATGGCATGAATATGATAAAAAATCCATCTCCTTTTTGTTAAAACATGAACTAGGGCACTTTCTTGGATGTCCGCACAGTACAGATCCTCAAAATATCATGTATCCCAAGTATAATGAATACACAAAATATGACCATCTGCCTGTTTGTTAGTATCTGATTCATCTACAATTTGATTTATCCTGTTTGAAAATAATATTTGATGAACCGCCAGATGTTCTAAAATTCAAAACATAAAGCACAAAAAATGTCATAGATATTCTTCACAAACACAATATTTCTGGATATACTTCTACCAACTTCAAAAAATGCAGTGCAAAAGGTATTCATGGACAAGGATTTCAAAATGAAAAAATATCAAAATTGAGGTAATATTACAAGAAGAGAATCTATTTGGCATGATTCGTATGAAAAAATTTTCCTAGGAACTAATTTCATATACATCTAAGCAGAAAACCACTTAAATTTAGAATTAAATCATGTCTGATATGAGTAAAATTACGATAGATCATTCCAAATACATCTTCTTACTGCCAATCCTAATAGGATTAGGCATTATCTCTGGTACTGTTGTTACATATTTGCAAATATATGATTATCAGCAACAACTGTCTCAATCGTTTAAACATGAAATTAATGGAATTTTGGAAGGAATTATTGATAGAAAACAAAGTCGTTTGCAAACAATTAGCAATAGTGTGATTGGTTTTTTTGAAAGCTCTGATAATATAACGCCTGACGAGTTTGCACTTTTTTCTGACAGAATTTTCAGTTCAAACCCTGAATTAGCAAATATCAGTATAATCGAGCAAAACCAGACAATACTCTATTCATTTCCACAATCCGATATGATAGGAGAAAATTTTGATACATTATTTCCATCACATCCAACTCAAATTAATGGTATGAAAACAATGAATGTTGAATTTCCTATGAATGATTTTCGTAGAATAATCATCTCCGTACCCTTTGATTATTTTATTTCTCATGATACTATTCCTAGTCAATATTTTAAGATGATCTTATTCAGCCCTCTTGACAATAATGTGAGATTGTATGAAATATTCAACAACAATGGAATAATTGAAACCAATAATGTAGAATTCACACAAAAAGAATTAGAAAATATAATTGAATTTAATGTTAAAACACATCTGTTTGGTCATACTATAAAAAAAGAGTATGTTCTAAAATACTTGATTTGGGATGGTGCTCTTGAATCAAATAACACTTTAAGCCAATTATTACTGATAATCGGAATCATCTCTTCAATGGTAATTCCATTTCTAGTTTATAAAACAAATAACATCTTAAGACAAAAAATACGAGAACGTTCTCAAATCCTTGAACAAAAAAACCGCGAGCTTGAACAAATCAAAAAATCAAAAGATGAATTTGTGACAATGATTATTCATGACTTGAAGAATCCTATAGTGCCTATAATGTCATTTTCAGATATTTTACTCTCAAATACACTTGGAGACTTGACCCCTAAACAGATGGATAGAATCAAAATAATAAAATCAAGTGCCATGTCCTTACAGAATCTAATTAATGACTTGTTAGATTCACAAAAAGTAGAACTTGGCAAACTTTATCTAAATTTATCAGAAAATAATCTGTCGGAAATTGTACAAAATACCATATCAAAATTCAAACCAGAGTTTGACATAAAGGAAATTACCATAGAAACAAACATTGCAGATAACATTCAATGTGTTTGTGATAAAACACGCATAGAACAAGTAATATCAAACATGTTACTTAACTCACTAGATTTTGTCTCAGAAAAAATGGGAAAGATCTCAATCTCATTAAAATCAGATAACCGTACAGCTAAAATCACAATAAAGGACAATGGCATAGGCATAGAAAAAGACCAATTAGATAAGTTATTTGTAAAATTTTATCAAGTTACACATAACATGACACGAAAATACGGCGGAACTGGATTGGGACTTGCAGTAAGCCATGATATTATTATTCTACATGGAGGAAGAATATGGGCAGAGTCTGATGGAATCCGAAAAGGTTCTACATTTTTTATAGAATTGCCATTGAAAGATCATGATAAAGCAAACGCAACTAAAGAAAAATAATTGATCTCTTTCTACGCTGAAATATGTTTAAGAAACTCACCCAAATACCTCAATGATTTATAAGACGATTCCCAATTTTTTTACTTCATGGCAAAGGTATATGATGTACCATCTGATGTATTGATTGGTAGATTAGCATCTATTCTAAAAAATGAAGATATTCCTGCTCCTTCTTGGATTCCATTTGTAAAAACTGGTGCTCATGCAGATAAGCCACCTCAAGATAGAGAATGGTGGCATACAAGATGTGCATCATTAATGAGAAAAATTTACCTTCACGGTCCACTTGGAATTAATGAATTAAGGAAAATTTATGGTGGTGGAAGACCATCCGGATATGGTGCAGCTCATCACAAAGATGCCGGTGGTGCAATAATTCGTAATGCAGTTCAAGGATTAGAAAAACTTGGATATGTAGAAAAAGTTGAGAAAAAAGGTCGTGTTATCTCCAAACAAGGAATGCAAAAACTAGATAGATTATCAACAGAAATTCTAAACGAACTTATCACTGAAAATCCTCAGCTGAAAGTATACTCTTAGATTTAAAATGAGTTTTCCTGATTCAACTGATTCTCACGACAAACAAAATCCTGACATAACTGCACAAAAAGAACAAATTCTCAAACAGATACTTTCACCAGAAGCAAGAATGCGATTAAATAACATCAAAATGGTCAAACCTGAATTATCTGATCTTGTAGAGCAGTATCTTATCGGAATGGCTTCACAAGGGAAGATGAATTCACAGATTAACGACAACCAACTCAAGCAAATTTTGTTATCTATTCAACAACCAAAACGTGATTTTAAGATAAATCGTATCTGATCTCAGAGAAAATATAATTAGGGGTGGAACTCGAAATTATTCATGAAAGGCGTAGTTTATGAAGAATATGCACCTGATGATAATTTTGCAAAAATTCTAAAAGTAAAAGAAGTACCTGATCCAAAACCTAAAGCTGATGAAGTAGTTTTCAAGGTTAGATCTGCAGCTCTAAATTATAATGATATTTGGGGAATGAGAGGAGCACCAGTGCCAGTTCCATTACCACACATTTCTGGTTCTGATGCAGCTGGAGATGTAATCGCTGTTGGCGAAGATGTAAAAAATATCAAAGTTGGCGATAAAGTAGTTTCACATTCTAACATGTCATGTAGAGTATGCAAAGCATGTACTGATGGTAGAGAATTTGATTGTGTTAATAGAATAATCTGGGGATTTCAGACCGGTCCAAACTGGGGCGCATTTTCTGAAATTACACATCTTCCAGAAGTTAATATTGCAAAAATTCCACAAGGCGTAAGCTATGATGAAGCAGCAGCTGCATCCATGACCCTTTTAACATCTTGGCATATGTTAGTTGGAAGAGCAAAGATTAGACCAGGACAAACCGTATTGATTATGGGCGGAGGTTCTGGAGTTGGAAGCTTTGGAATTCAAATTGCAAAGTTATACAATTGCGATGTTATTGCAACTGCTAGTCCTGATAAATTAGATAAATGCCTAGAACTAGGCGCAGATTTTGCAGTAGACCACCGAAAAGAAGACTGGTATAAAGAAGTAAGAGCAATTTCAAAAGAATTGGCAAAGAAAAAAGACGAAGCACCAGGAATCGATGTATCATTTGATCACATTGGTCAAACCCACTGGAATCAACAACTTACATTACTCAAGTATGGTGCAACATTGGTATCGTGTGGTGCAACAACTGGGTATGATGCAAAAACCGATCTCAGACATGTATTCTTTAAAGGAATAAACATTCTTGGTTCAACACAAGGAACCAAAGCAGAATTAGATCAAGGTCTGTACTGGATGGGTCAAGGTAAAATTAAAGCAGCAATAGACTCTGTTTATTCATTTGAGCAAGCAGCAGAAGCCCATACTAAGATGTTGACTGGAAAAGGACTCTTTGGTAAAATCTTAATGAAGCCAGAAGGCGTCTAGTCATTTAATGGCACAGCTTTTCCGTAGTCTTATTTTTGTTCCTGGGAATAATTCTAGATTTTTAGAAAAAGCAAAAAAACTTCAAGCTGATATAGTATGTTTTGATCTGGAAGATTCTGTACCTGATGAAGAAAAAAAAAATGCTAGAAAACTAATCCAAACTGCATTAAAATCCCGCCAATCATATATTGCTTCTATTTTTGTTCGCACAAATTCTCCAAAATCTGGAAAAATTCCAGATGATCTCAACGAAGTAATTCAAAAAGGAATTGATGGAATTGTAATTCCAAAAGTAAACAACGTTAATGAAATAAAGAAAATCGAAAAAAATCTTTTATTATTGGAAAAAAATCGTAAACTAAAACCAATCCAAATAATTCCCTCTATCGAATCAGCAGAAGGCGTAGTCAATACATACAATATTGCATCTTGTAGTAAGCGAATACCTGCAGTTGTTTTTGGAGTTTTTGATCTCTTAAATGATTTAGGAATTGAATACACAAAAAATTCCGAAGGTGGAAAATACTCTCGAGCAAAGATTCCTGTAGATGCAAAAGCAGCAGGAATATCTGCCATTGATGCTATTTGGCAGGATCTTAATGACATTAAAGGACTTGAAAAAGATTGTAAGATTGGAAAAAGTTTGGGTTATGCTGGAAAAGTATCATACATCCTGACCAAATTTCTACAACTCATAAAATTTTCTATCCTAGTAAAACAGAAATTCAATGGGCAGAAAAAGTCTGTAAATATTATTTGGAATCAACAAAAAAAGGAAAAGGTGCAACAACCATAGAT
>JACRND010000185.1 GCA_016234975.1 Nitrosarchaeum sp.
GCTCTATCGTGCCAGACATCGTATCTATCATTTGACTCTACCTTTCTTATGTCGCATTCAATCCATTTCACCATTTTAGCACCTTTGCCAAGTCTTTCTTTTGCCCTTTCTAGTGCTTTTGCAGAAATATCAAGTACTGTTATGTCCTTAAAACCTAGATCAAGTAATTTGTCTACCAAGTTTGAATCACCGCCGCCCACATCAATAATCATAGCATCCTTACTGAGATTGGTTGACAATATCAAATCAATTGATATCTTTGGATATTTCTGATACCAACTCACTTCATTAGATTTTTTTCTAGTCCAAACATTTTCCCAATATTCTTTCATGTCCTGCATCTTTGATCATCTTTTATTCAAATTCTCTAATAATGATTTGTTGAATAATCTTCTGATTTCTAAACCCTATTTGGAATGATTTAGTGCAAAATCTCCCATCTCTTTCCTACGTGTTATGCCCGCGTTCAAATTTGAACTGTAATTCATGAAATTCTGAAAAAATATCCCTAAACTATGACATTTGGACATACTGTTTAATGGAATGGTAAAATTGGTCTCAAAAGTTAATCCAAGCTAATTTTGTTAATGTGATGTTTTTGCTTGTTAAAATAGATTTTAATATGACAAAACGAGCATCATGAATTAGATATCTATATGTCTGAATCAAATGAAAAAAAATTAGATGCCACTGGATTATTTTGTCCAGAGCCTGTATTTAGGACTAAAATTGAGATTGAAAAAATGCAGGTAGGACAAGTATTGACTGTATCTGCAGATGATCCTGCAGCTGAGGATGATATCTCAAGATGGGTGACAAGAAATGGTCACGTGCTATTGGATATGAAAAAAGATGGCAATACAATCACTTTTCAAATTAAAAAGGTGAAATAAAACAAAATCATGGCATCTGTTACTAGTTCTGATATTTTAAACCGAGTTGGCAATACACCACTTGTAAAATTAGATTCTCTTTCAAATCAAAAAGTTACATATTTTGCAAAACTTGAAGGTCATAATCCGTTTGGCTCTGTAAAAGATAGAGCTGCATACTGGATGATTAAAGACGGTGAGGAAAAAGGTAAACTCACAAAAGGAAAAAGTATCATTATTGAACCCACATCTGGAAATACTGGTATCGCATTAACAGGTATTGCAAATTTACTTGGTTACAAAGTTGAGATCGTGATTCCAGAAAAAGCCAGCAATGAAACAAAAGATATCATTAGAAATCTAGGAGCCAAAGTTTTTGAAACTAGTGATGATCTTTGCCCAAAGGTTGGCGCTGGAACCGATCAAAGCATTGCATTGGCAACATCCATAGCATCATCGAGACCTGATACGTACTACTCTCCAAATCAGTATGCAAATGAGGCAAACTTTATGGGTCATTATGTTGGAACTGGTCCTGAAATTTGGAAACAAACTGATGGAAAAGTCACTCATTTCTTTACAGGTGTTGGAACCGGCGGGACAATTACTGGAATTGGAACATTTCTTAAAGAAAAAAATCCAGATGTTAAAATTATTGGATGTCAACCACAACAAAATCACCTGATTCAAGGATGGCGAAATTTTGAAGAATCTGCAAAACCTGATTTGTTTTTAAAACGTGAAAATGTAGTTGATGATTGGGTGTCTGTTAGTAACGATGAAGCATTTTCTGTTGTAAAAGAAGTACTTAGAAAAGATAAATTATTGATCAGTCCTTCTTCTGCTGCTGTTTATGCATGTATGAAAAAATATCCAATCCAGGGAGAGGGATGCGTGGTTGGAATATTTGCTGATGATGGAAGAAAATTCAAGAGTGTTTACGCTAAACAAAATATAATGACTGAAAAAGAGTTTGAAGATGCCCTTAAAGAAGCAACATACATGTCAGAATTGGCATATTGACTTTTGAATTATTTTTAGCACTTTATTCTAAAATCTTTTTCAGGTGAGTTTCATAAAATTCACGAAAAAATTTGTTCATATCCATTTCGTGATGCAGACACGCATTGCTTGATTCTATTAATTTTTCTCTGAGTTCTTTACTCCATTTGCTTTGTTGCTTGTCTTTTGATTTAATGACTGATGGATTTTGTTTTACTTCTTCCATGTTTATTATTAATTTTAATCCAAGTTGACGTAGTTTGCTTATGCTGAGTAAAAATAATCCTGATTGTTCCTTGTCTGCCAAACTCATCAATGCATGCGCTTGAGTGTAGTATTCTGTTCCCTTTTCATTGTATTTCTTGAATTCATTTATACGGTTTTGCCAATACTGTTCTGTAGTATTTTCTATTATTTTGTAATTAAATTGAATTTCTGATAGTTCTTTTCCTAACTTGGCTAAATTATCACTATGTTCCTTGGCTGATTTTTTTAATTTTTCAAGTTCTTCAGTCATAATATCTTTAAATTTTTCTGCAATAAAGAGTTTGAAATCTAATTTTGAGCATGATTTTTCCATGCATCATTTGATATTTTTGAATAATCCGTTATGCATTTTTCACAAAATGAATCCCATTCCCCAATCTCTAAACTTCTGAAAAAATCCACTGTCCACTCATATGGTGGTACTTTTCTATATTGAAATTGTTGAATTGTATAGATGTCTTTTTCATTAAATTTATTCAAACATTTTTTGCATTGAGCGTTTTTCATTAGGTGTTTCGTGTTGATTATTTAGGAATTTTCTGTAAGATATTTGTCTACATCTATTGCAGCCATACATCCAAACCCAGCCGCAGTAATTGCCTGCCTATAATTTCTATCATGCACGTCTCCTGCTGCAAACACCCCTTCGATATTTGTGTGTGTTTTATTTTTTAAAACGATATACCCTTCATCGTCTAAATCAATTTGCTTTTTGAAAAGTTTTGTATTTGGTTCATGACCAATTGCTACAAAAAGACCTGCAACATCAAGCGTTTGTAATTCACCTGTTTTGATATTTTTTAATACTGCCTGTCGCATTTTTTGATCCCCCTTGATGTCTATTATTGCAGAATCCCAATGAAATTTTATTTTATTATTTCTCATTGCTCTTTCTTGCATTATTTTACTTGCACGTAATGATTCCCGTCTATGTACTAGATGCACGGTTGTTGCAAATTTAGTGAGAAATGTCGCTTCTTCTACTGCAGAGTCTCCCCCACCAACTACTATTAATTCTTGATTTCTAAAAAATGGCCCATCACATGTTGCACAATATGATACTCCTTTTCCTGCAAACGTCTGCTCTCCGGATAATCCTATTTTTCTAGGGTTTGCACCCGTTGCAATAATTACTGCTCTTCCCTCATATTCTTCTGATGCTGTTAATACCTTGAATGGTTTGTGTCTAAAATCTACATCTACCACTTCATCATCTATTATTGTGGTTCCCATTCTCTGTGTTTGTTTTCTCATCTCTATCATTAAATCTGGACCCATTATCCCTTTTTCAAATCCTGGATAATTCTCAACTTCTGTTGTATTGACTAGTTGACCGCCTGGCAGTATGCCTGATAAAATAAGCGTGTCATATCCTGCTCTTGAACAATAAATTCCTGCAGTATACCCTGAAGGACCTGCCCCTATAATCACTACGTCAAACTTTGTTTTCTTTTTATCTGGCATCTTTGGTGACTCATCCTTGTTTTCAAGTATTGTTGCACCAGAGTCTGCTGCCATCATAATATGGCATCTTTGAATTTCATTAATTTAAGTTATTGATCAACTAATTAGCCATTAATAATGAGAATACTTGTTTTTGGCATGATCTTTTAAAAATTATCTTAAATCACTTGTATTGGCAAATTTGGTATAATATCATACGCGAATTGTTTTCTGTTAGATTGTTCTTTTGTATGTTTCATGAAAGTCCTTACAAATTGTATATGCAATATCTTGTATGTGAAAAACTTCTGATATGTTTTTTTTACCCTTTGCAATTTCTCTCATAATTGTCATGCATTTTGTATTTTTTAGAGCGTCTGGTTCAATTTCATCTGTCCAGATCTTAAAGCATTCCTCAAAATCTAAACAGAATTTCAAAATAATCACTTCCCAGTCTTCAGATGTTCTTGGAATGCCTATTGTATCTGCTAATTCGCGAAATTCATTTTTTCTGTCTCTAAGCAATAAATTCAGAGTTTCTCTGACTCTTTTTTCGTCATATCCTACAATTAATCTAATTCTGTTCATGATTACCATTATTTTTCTCATTGTTAAAAAGAGTTCTATTGGTTTCATCTTTGAAACTGCATTGATGTTCTAAATTCTTTTAAATTCAAGTCACGGTAAAATTTAATGTACTTGTCTGAAAATCTAATGTATGGCTCCTAGGAGTTTTTTCATATTCAAAGCAGATGGAAGTAAAGTCAAATTTAATCCAAATAAAATTCTGAGTACTTGCATGCGAGCAGGAGCAAACAGAAAGACTGCACAGAGAATTTTGAAAAAAGTGCGTTCAGATGTTTATCGTGATATGGGAACTAGTGATATCTACAAATTAGTTTTACAAGCTATTTCAGAAGAACGAGATGGAATGGGACTACGTCAAAGATACCAGCTTAAGGATGCAATTATGCGACTTGGCCCATCTGGGTTTGCTTTTGAAAATTACGTGGCAGATTTATTGAAATATTATGATTTACAGGTCTTTGGAATTAGAATAAATGTTAAAGGGAAATGTGCTTTGCATGAAATTGATCTAATTGGCATGTCTAATTCTGGACAATTTATGATAGAATGCAAGCACAATTCCCAACGTGGTACCTACATTGGACTTAAAGTGGCTCTTTACACTCATGCAAGATTTTTAGATACATCTCCTAGATTTTCTGGTGAGATTATTTTTTGTAATACTAAAATATCTGAAAACGCAAAAAAATATGCAAACTGCATTGGTCAGCAAGTCTTTTCTTGGAGATATCCCTCAGAAAAAAGCCTCGAAAAGGTTATTGAGCAAAATAAGTTGTACCCTATCACAATCTTGAATCTAACTTCAAAAGAAATAGCCATTTTTTCTGGCATTGGTATGATGGTTGCAAAAGATCTTCTTGAATATGACGAAATTAAATTATCTAAAAAGACGGGTATTCATACAAAAAGAATACGTAATTTACAAGCATTGATCAAACAAATCTTACAGTAATTGTATTTGATATTCAAAAAGCTAATAATTGATGTGTTATTGCACCGTTACTGCGCAATCTCTTTGGAATCTTAATGTTTTTAACTATCTCCAATCCCGTTTATACTTATGACTAGTGATCCTTTCTGTCATTGTGGCTCTTGCGGTCATGAAACAGTAAATGAATGTTATACTAAACAATGTCCATGCTGTTTGAGTGATCATCAGGGACCTTTTGGAAAAAATAGATAAATCTCAATTTTTACTTTTTATTTTACATTTTAACTGAAATTTTATTTTCTACTTTTGGTATTTTGTATTTGTTAATTTCTTTAACACTTGTTGATGAGATTCGCACAATTTACCATGTTCTAATTGCGAATACAACAAGTCTTTTTGCCAATGTGCATTAAAGAGCCTGCATTCTGTTTTATCACAAAATGCTTCACCTGTTTCAAAATAAAATATTGCTTGTAGCAGATACCCTTCTATGATTTTTGATAGGCGAGTATCGTTGTATTCTAGACAGGTCCCTTTGTATTTTTGTTTTATCGATTCTACATTTACGCCCTGAGTGAAATTTGATATTAAATCTAAATAATATTCCCTTGGTTTTGCTGGTGCTTCAATTATTCCAGTCGTTGAAATTATTGAAGGATTTGCACCAATTAATGCTCTTCCATGATATCTGTAATCATTATAATCATATGTGCATGTCAATTTGTTTGTAAAAAAGACGTGAAATAAATCTGATGATGTTTCTTCTTTTGGGATTAATTCTGTTAATACTTTTTGAATTTCAAATCCGTCATACATGATAATGTTTTCTGTTTTTGTAGTATCTTCAAAATTTGCTTCTTCAAAAATAATTTCATCTGCACTGGGATTGTGTTTTTCATATGGTTTTCTAAGATTGAAAATTCTACATGATGCAATTTTTGCAGCCGTATCTTTTTTTGAAAATTTTAGAATGTTGTCTCTTGTTTCCACTTGAACTTGAAATGTTTCTTTCAGAAAAACAGCCAGTCTCCCAAGTTGGATCTGGGAAACAGCAGGTTCATCATACAAAAATATTTTTGATATCTTCAATGAATCAATAAATTGACTATTGTTTATCTTTCTAACTCTTTGATTTTCTCTGCTGTGATTTCAGCTGCTTTTCTTCCTGAAAATAGCATTGAACCATACGTAGGACCCATTCTTGCAAGTCCATATGTTTCAGTCACAGACATTCCTGCTGCAACCAATCCTGGATAGACTTCTCCTGTACTGTGAACCACATGTTCTTCACCTTCATTTACATACATTGGATTCATTCCCTTCCATTCGACTAATCCTCTATCTACTAGTCGTTTTACTGCAACAGAGTCATGCCCTGATGCATCGATAATCATTTTTGCCTCAAGAGCAATTGGATCAACACATGTGATGTTTCTTGGCAATGCTGATACTGGCATCCAATTAACAACAATGCCTGTAACTCTGCCATTTTTTAAAACAAGATCATCAAACTTTGTAAGATTAAGAAATTTTACTCCTGCATCACATGCTGCTGCAATTAATTTTGAAACTGCGTGTGGTCCAGGTGTTAAATACAATCCTTCTGAAACTTTTTTGTATGGAATGCCTAATTCATCCCATATTTTTTGTGCTGGCTCTCTAACTGTCACTGGATTCATCATGTATCCACCTAGCCAATACCCCCCGCCAAGGTAATTGTTTTGTTCTATGACTAAAACTTTGAAACCCATATTTGAAAGATCTCTGCTTGCAGTCAATCCTGCAGGTCCTGCTCCTATGATTATTACATCTGACTCTGCTCTGTCTATTAGAACTGCATGAAATTCATTTGCAATTGCACGAGTAATCTCAACTTCTCTAACA
>JACRND010000010.1 GCA_016234975.1 Nitrosarchaeum sp.
AAAAAATGGTTTGATACAAACTTTTCACAATACTCTTCAATTTATGAGGCAGTTGGATTAGATGAACCAAAAACTGAGACACCAAAAACTGAGACACCAAAAACTGAGACACCAAAAACTGAGACACCAAAAACTGAGACACCAAAAACTGAGACACCAAAAACTGAGACACCAAAATTTGGAATCTGTGGCGCTGGAACAAAACTGATTGATGGAATTTGTACTGTTGTTGATATGCCAAAAGTTAAACCATGGTGGAAGTTTTGGTAGTAAATAATTTTATATTGACATAATCAAAAACAGTTTGAGATTTATTCTATTTTTAAAAACTATGTTGTATCTGTGAAGTGGGTAAAAAGACTGTATTGTGGTAATTTGTATTTCATAAAAAAATTTGCTTTTGATCTAGGATAATTGTTATACACATATTTTTTGATTTCAAACAGACTCATTTTTGCCAATTTGTAAAATTCTTCATTGTAACATACAGAATATTCTAGTTTGTTCATTTAATTAAAATTAGAAATTGCCTTTTTCCAAAGATGAATCAAAAATTATTCAAATGTTAGTTAGTTTTCTCACACTCATGAATGTATTTTTTAGAAAAATACTAATTCTCGTAGATTTGTCTTTTGATGTCTAATACATGATCATTGAAAATCTCAATTCCAGCATCAAATAATTCCATTGTACTTTCAACCGTACTGGGCTGACTCTCATCTATTCTTTTGTTTGTTAGATATTGACCGGAATCATGAATATATTTTTCAAAAACCATTCCAAAAATACACTCATGCATGTTTTTAATTTCCCATCTTTCTTTTGTTGAATTTATTAAATTGAAATACTTTGGAATTTGGCTTGTTGCTATTTTGAGCAAGTTTTCTAATTCTCTTTTATCTTCTGCTTTGAGTCCCATGTTTTATGATTAATCTGATATTGTCTCTAAAATTAAGAGTTTGGATTATGCAAAAACAATGACTTTTTTGAGGCTGATTGTTTTTTCTAAAATTTATCACATCACAATTGCTGTCAAAATAATCTTACCAAAACTAGTAACCTTTCTCACACTTTGTCGGTTATACAAATCTCTAAATCTTAAGCCATGACACATGACGATATCGATATCATCGGTAAAAACGTCAAAGACATGTACGGAACATTCATGGGTAAAGTCATTGGAACTATAACTGACATTGATGGAAGCATCCAATCAGTAGGTGTTGACTGCGGTTCTCAAGGATTACAGCAAATCCAATATGAGCAACTAGTAGTTCAAGGCAGTGTTGTTATATTCATTCCAAAATGGAGACTAGACTCTCAAAGACTTCTTCGCGAAAAACAACTAACTCTACGCCGTCTAAAAGCCTTGATTGATATTGTTTCTGAAAATGATGACATGAAAGCAGACGCAGAAATAATTCATGAAAAATACAAATCAAAACTTACATCATTAGATGAAGCAGAACGACAAATCAAAGCTAAACTTGAAACAAGATTGACAGAGTTAGATGAACAGTTGAAGTCCGCAAAGATGTTGCTATTTGATGCCAAAGTACAATACAAGAGCAATGAAATCTCTGATAACACATTTGAGACAGTGAAAGCATGCTCTGCAGAATTAATTGAGCATGTTACTCACGAAACTGCAGAAATCTCAAACGTTAAGAGAAGAATTGCAGATCTTGATGCAGAAGTAGTAAACATCACCAGCCCTCCACAAAAACATCTCCAAGAATCTGCCGTTTCATATCTGGGCACTTCTGAATCTCAACAAGTTCAGAGCATACTTCCAGAGGCACCAACAGAACCAGTCACATACTCTTCAGCAGTACCCTTTACCGCTGAATCTCTGCCAACAATTCCAGAGCCACCCAAACAGGTGAAAACAGCAACATCAAACGAAGACGACTGGCTTGCTAGAATGGAAGCACAATAATTTTTTTTTCTTATTTTTTCTTTAACATTTACAAACCTAATCCTCTACACAATTGTGATGTCAGAGATTAACATCGGCCTTGGAAATAATGACACCCAAACTAGAAGAGAAGCAGAATCTGACTTTGTAGCCTTTTGGGAAAATCAGGCAAAAAACCTCTATTGGTTTTCAGCCTGGAAGAAAACACTGGACTGGAATCCCCCATTTGCTAAGTGGTTTGTAGGTGGTACCATTAATGCCTCATACAATACTTTGGATATTAATCAGCAAAACAAGGCTGACAAGCCTGCGATTTTATGTGAAGGCGAGAACGGCGAATCTAGGGTTCTCACTTACAAAGAGATGTGGACTCGAGTCCAAAAATTTGCAAATGCACTCAAATCACTTGGAGTCAAGAAAGGTGACAGAATAACTATCTATCTTCCAATGATTCCGGAACTCCCAATATCGATGCTTGCATGTGCTCGCATTGGAGCAATCCATACCGTGATATTTTCTGGATTTAGTGCAACAGCAATTAAAGACAGAATAGATGATTCAAAATCAAAAATTGTGATAACTGCAGATGGTGGATACAGACGAGGAAATATAATTAATCTCAAAGAAATAATTGATGACGCAATCCATGATTTTGATTTTGTTCAAAATGTAATTGTGATAGAGAGAACAAAAAACAAAATCGATATGTCCTCAAAAGATATTCTTTGGAATGAATTGATGCATAATATTTCTGATATTTGTATTGCAGAAAAATTAGACAGTTCTCATCCTCTTTACATTTTATACACTTCTGGAACAACAGGAAAACCAAAAGGTGTATTGCATGGAACCGGTGGATATCTAACACATTTGTATTCTACCTTCAAGTGGGCATTTGACATTAAAGATTCAGATGTATTTTTTTGTACAGCCGACATTGGGTGGGTTACCGGTCACAGCTATGTAGTATATGGTCCACTACTACATGGTGCAACTGAAGTAATGTATGAAGGTGCACCAGATTTTCCTAACCCATCACGAATGTGGGAAATTATTCAAAAATACCACGTTACAATTTTTTACACAACTCCAACTGCATTACGAATGTTTATGAAATTTGGCGATAATCTTCCAAATTCGTTTGATCTTTCAACTCTTAGATTGCTAGGAAGTGTGGGCGAACCAATTAATCCTGAGGTGTGGAAATGGTATTTTAGAATAATTGGCAAAGAAAAATGTCCAATTATTGACACTTGGTGGCAAACTGAAACTGGAGGTATAATGATATCTGCTTTGCCTGGCTTGGAAACAATTCCACTAAAACCTGGTTCTGGAACTCGACCTATTCCTGGATTGGATGTTTCTGTGGTGGATGAAACTGGAAACAATGTATCTTCAAACACCAAAGGTTATCTTGTGATCAAAAATCCCTGGCCTGGAATGCTTTTGACTCTTTGGGATGATGATGATAAATACCGTGATGTGTACTGGTCAAAATACAAAAACTGTTACTATCCCGGAGATTATGCTCTCAAAGATACAGATGGATATTTTTGGTTGTTGGGAAGAGCAGACGATGTCCTCAAAGTATCAGGTCATAGAATAGGAACTGCAGAGATTGAAAGTTGCATTGTATCTCACCATGATGTTGCAGAATCTGCAGTATGTGGAGTTCCAGATGAAATAAAAGGCGAGACAATTATTGCATTTGTAGTTCTAAAACAAAATGTAACAAAGGACATTGTAGTTTTAGAAAAAGAACTGTTAATAAAAATAAGAAATGACATAGGTGCAATATCTGCTCCAAAACAAATCTGTTTTGTAACAAAATTACCCAAAACTCGCAGCGGTAAAATCATGCGAAGACTGCTAAAAGCAATAGCCAATAACGAAACTATTGGGGATGTAAGTACTTTAGAGGATGGTGCTGCTGTAACTGAAATTCAGTTTATTTTAGAAGAATTACAAAAATCAATCCAAAAAAAATCTGATTAGTAACAATAAATTATTTTCAAGATGTTTTCTATTTGATGTTTTTCAATCCTTTCAGATCCATCATTAATAATATGTCAAACATCTTTTTTAATCCATCATATTCTGACTTAGAATTCTCATCTAACTTTTTGTATTCGTTATTTTTTATTTCATCTAGTTTATTTTTTGCTTCTCTGAAAAATGTTTCAAATTCTTTAATTTTTTCATCATTTATTTCTGTAAGATCAAAAATTACAGTATTACTTCCAAGCAGATTTTTCTTTTCATCATACAGACTAGTTGCATGCAACAAGCCTGGAAACGTACTGCCATCTTGTTTTTTAAATGTGATTTTCCTGTCTGTTACATTTCCTGTTTCAAACCATGCTTTCAATGAATCATTCATGGCTTCAAATGACTCTTTTGGCACGTGCTCAAAGACTGACTTG
>JACRND010000011.1 GCA_016234975.1 Nitrosarchaeum sp.
GGTTTTGAAGCAAGTTTGATGTCTTCTGCTTTTATCGTTTTTCTTCCTGCGTGTGAGGCCATATCCACTGCACTTTTTGCAATTTTGTTAGCCAATTCTTCAATTATTCCTCTTAGTTCTTCTGCTGATTCATCACTAACTCTCTCAGCACCTGCTTTTTTTAAAATTCTATACATTGCTGAAATGCCAAGTTCTGATGATTTCATTGTTTTCTCTTTTCTTTTTTCCGATAAAAGATTGTGAGTAAAAAAATATCACTAAGAAATCGATTTATACAGACTATTTTGAAAGTTAAAGCAATGACTTGGTTATATGATTCTCATATTCATTTATCAGATCCAGAGTACCAATATGATTTGGATTATATAATTAAGGGAATGGAAAATATGAAAATCAAAGCTTGTTGTGTCTCCATGGACACTATAACCTCTAAAAGAACTTTGGATCTTGGCAGAAAGAGCAAACTGGTCCTACCTTTTATTGGAATTCATCCGGAGCATACACATGATGATCTAGAATTGATGATAAATCTAATCCGTGAAAATCAGCAACATATTTCTGGCATTGGAGAGATTGGACTAGATCCTACATATGCAAAATCTGATGAAGATAATAAAAAACAGATCTATTTTTTCGAAACTCTTCTCTCTCTTGCAGAAAAATTCCAAAAACCGGTTTCAATTCATTCACGGAAAAGTCTTGATGAAATATTTTCTATAATGACTTCTTATGATACTAAACATGCATTACTTCATTGGTTTGATGGAAGTAAAAAACAACTTCAAAAAGCAATGGATATGAATTTTTTCGTTTCATATGGTCCTGTTATGATTTATGCAAGTGACAAACAGATGCTCATATCTAAAACAACTGAAACTAAAATTCTTGTTGAAACAGATGGTCCTGTAAAGTTCTCAAAATGCTTTGAAATGAAATCTGGACAAATCAGTTTTATTCCAAGCGTTGTGTTTTGTGCCTCAAAAATACTTGGTAAATCATATGATGAAATGGCTTCATTATTAGAAGAAAATTCAAAATCATTCCTTGGAATATAGGTATAAAAAACCCTAGTTTGTTACACGAGGAGTGGATAGAATTAAGCGTCTTTCTTATGAAGTATTAGAAGAACACAAGCCAAAATTTGGACAAGATTTTGCTGATAATAAAAAAATACTAGATCAAATAGCTATAATTCGTTCAAAAGGACTAAAAAATGAAATTGCAGGTTATATTACTAAATTCATTAAAAAAGAAATCCGTGAAGAAAAAGCAAAACAATCTCAAATAGAATCTTCTAAAATTGAAAATTATACCTTGGAAGAAAAAATTTCTGATGACAATGCCATTCAAGATCAAGCCCTTGAAATAATATCCGAATCAGAGACAAGTGAAGATACAGAAGAATAAACCACGTAACAAAACAAACAATTAATCTTTAACATTTTTGGTGATACATATATGATAATGATTAAACTTGTGGGAGGAGCAAAAAAGTCATTTTCTACTGATAAATTAAAAATTGATAAATCTGATATCTCAATTCAAGAACTTCTTGATTTACTCTTGAAACTAAAACCTGCTGACACTCCTAACTTAGATGTTGAAAATATATTGATAGCAATTAACGGTGTTGATTCTTCTGCTATTGAAGGAAAAATGACTAAAATAAAAGACGACGATGTATATGCTGAATTTTACAAAAAATTATTTGAAGACAGCATTAAGCACGTAATATCCGTTTCCGCAAAAGATTTGTTCGTCTGCGTTGAGAATACCGACAACTTCACTCCTCAATATCAGAAAGTTTTAGATAAATATCTGCCAAGCAATAAATTATTTTTAACTTGGGACATAAGGAAAAACTATTCTTACGCAACCAACGCCCTTATTAAAGAACAATGGGAATTTGTAAAAAACAATCGGGACTATGTAAAAAAGATAAAAATGATATCTTACTTTCAAACAAATTTGAAATGGATATTTTGATGCGCTTTGCTATCTCTTCACAAATTTCTTCTGCAATTAACTCTGCTGGAATCAAACCAAAGCAAAATTTTATACTGATTGCTCTTGGTAATAAAAAAATATTGGATGCACTTTACAAAGAGTTGGGTTCTATGTCTGTTAAAATATTCTCAAAAGATAATGCTTCATTCATAAAAAAACATTTCAAAATAACCGATAAACAACTTGATGTAGTTTTATCAAAAAACCCTCTTGAAGATATACTAATAGAAAAAGCTGCAATTTTACTCTGACATACTTCTCTTAGTTTTTTCTACGCTCAAAATATCCGCTTTTTTAACAATTGCAATTCCTGTTTTATTTCCCAATACTTCAATTAATATGATTTTGTCCGGAAATTCTAATGATACTTTATTTTTAATTTTTTTTGCTATTCTAGAAATTAATTCCTGACTTGAAATGTTTGAATTTCTTTTCTCAATTGATACCCTGTATGATTCTTCATTAGAAATTAACTGGATTAAATCTGAAATTTCGTCTTCAATACTTTCAATATGAGTTTCTGTAATTCTTTGAATGGGAATTACTCTAAGGCAATATCTAATGCACCATGGCTCATCCAATAGCATTTCTTTGATTTTTTTTACGACCTCTATTGGCTCCAATTTTGTTTCAGCAGTCAAAATTCCAGACATATTTGTGATAGTTACTATTGGTTCTGAATCTCCTAATTTTTCTAAAATACCTATCAATTCTCGCCTAGTTTCTGATTCTAAATGTCTGGCACATGTAATTATTAGATTCAAAGCATCTTCAAGATCTCCTTTCGTGTTAAAACTCCTTCTCTGTGAATTTTTAATTTACCTTCTTTAAACTCAATTATTGTTGATTCCCCCCCACTTGTTATTGTTCCACCATCCAAAAAAAGATCAAAATTGTGGATATTCTGATAACACTCTTGCGGGTCTTTAAATGGACCGGCTCCAGAAACATTTGCACTCGTTCCAATTACAAAATTACATTTTTTTAAAAGTTCTAACGTACATTGATGTTTTGGAACTCTAATTGCAATTTTATCATCCACATTTAATGATACTCTGAGTTTTTCATCTGTTAATTTTAGAATCAGAGTTAGTGGTCCTGGCCAAATCTTCTGTGCAATCTTTTCTGAATCTATGTCAAATTCTACAATTTTTGTAGCAACATCTTTTGAAAAAGCCAAGATTGGAAGTGATTTTGAAATTTCTCTTGATTTGATTTTGTAAATTTTTTGGACTGCTTCTTTATTGTATGGGTTACAACCAATTCCATATACTGTATCTGTTGGAAAAACAACAACACCTCCACTTTTGATTATTTTACTTGCTTTTCCAATACCTTCTTTATCACACTTAACTTTCAATTACCTTATCTGTGTTCTTTTCTTTAATTATTCATTTACATTTGAATAAGTTTTTTAATGAATACCAATTTCTAATCATAGAATGTCTGATTCGTCATCTGAATACGAAGATACGGATTTTCAAGATGATTTTGATGATGATTTAGATGAATTCGAAGAAACAGAAGACTAGATTGTTAGACCAAAATTATCTGCAAAAGTTGTGAATGTATAATATGCCTGAAGAAATTCTCGTCCTGATTGACTAATTCTGTATTTATTTGAACCCTGTGCATCTACCTGTTCTAATAATCCTTGAGATACTAGAGTCTTCAAAATTCTAGAAATTCTAGAATGTGAAATGTTTGCCTTTCTAATAAGATAAGTTACTGTGGCACCTTCTTCATCTTGGAGGTCGTCACGCGTAGTAGACAATATGTCTCCAATAATTTTCATATGTGTTCTATATTCAACCATATCTATCCCTGTATCCAATAATCTTGTAATTTCTATGAGAGTGAGTTGATATTTTGCAATATACTAAAAAGATAAAAGAATTTGACAAATTTCGATTTTGTAATTAATTTGAGCCTAGCGACTAATTATTCTAAATCATCATCGAATTTTATCTTAGTTAAAGGAATTTTGCTTACTGGAATAAACAATGCAATCAAACCTCCTATTTTGATAGTCATAGACATTGAGTACAAGATAGATTCTGGAAACACAAACGAATACCATCCTAAAAATTCTCCAAGAGCTAACAACGCCAATCCTACTGCTACAGATATAGCTCCTTTGTTTTTGTTTTCAAAATATGATAATATTGTTTCAATTGCCCCATAAGCCAATAAAATAAATGAAACAGATCTAAAGATGTGTTCTATTTGTACAGAAGACACTAAGAATAATGGAAAAATTCCAACTGTTCT
>JACRND010000085.1:0-3800 GCA_016234975.1 Nitrosarchaeum sp.
GGAAATCCTGCAAAAAGCAGCGGATCTGCAAATTCTGGCTGGAAGAGACCCCGTGGGAATATCTGCGGCTGCTTTGTATTACGCGTGTTTGATAAAAAAAGAACCGTTCACACAAACTCAAGTTGCTGAGGCATCACGAGTTACTGCGGTTACTGTTAGAAATAGATTTCATGAGATTAAAAAGATAATCCATCTTGATTTGAATTAATGACAAATGAATAAACCATGAAATATAAAATTCTTGTAAAAATTGTTAGGATCGAATATGCAAAATCTGAATTGATGGAAGAGAAATGAGTTGTTAGAAAATTTGTTTATAGTATATGCTATTTTTGCATTTTTTTCTTTAGGTGCAACACTTGGATTATTTACTAGAGGACAAAAATACCACGCATATTTCACTTATATCCCATCTGTCTTCGCATCACTTTTAACAATCATTTTGTCACTTGCTGTTTTTTCTTCTGAAAACACCCATCTGACATTTTTTAATGTACAACATCTCTTTGATTTTGAAATTTTTATCGATGGTGTTTCAGCATTTTTCCTTCTAATAATTGGACTGATCTCATTTGCAGTTTCAATTTACTCGCTTTCTTATTCTAAAAAATTTGATGACAAGAAAAATAATTCTGCACTTGGAATGTTGTTTAATGTTTTTATTGTTTTATAGATGTTACAATAATTCCACAATACGTAAAAGATATTGCGTTTGTTTTGGCTTTTGTAGGATTTGGAACAAAGGCAGGAATGGTACCTTTACACATATGGAAGCCAAAAGTGTATGCTTCTGCTCCAGATAATACATCGTCATTAATGGCAGCAGTAATGCTTAAGATCGCAATTTACGGCATAGTTAGGCATCTTTTTGATTTTAACGCCATTGACAGTTCTCCTGATTATGTATGGTTAGGCATGGGAATAATCATTATTGGATCAATTTCGGCACTGGTTGGAATTCTTTACGCACTAGTTGAAAATGACATTAAACGTGCACTGGCTTTTTCTAGCATTGAAAATGTTGGAATAATTTTTATCGGATTGGGACTCTCGGTGGTATTTGCAGCATTTCATTTACCGTCGTTGTCTGTTTTATCTTTTATTGCCAGTATGTTTCATACTCTGAATCATTCTATTTTCAAAGGACTGTTGTTTATGACTGCAGGATCTGTTCATTATAGCACACATACAAAGAACATCGAAGATTTAGGAGGCTTGATTAAAAAAATGCCTTGGACTGCAATGATGTTTCTTATTGGTTCTGTTGCCATAATTGGATTGCCATCACTCAATGGTTTCATAAGTGAATGGTTAACATTACAATCGCTTCTTGCAGTATTTCAGATACCTTCAAATGTTTTACAGGTATCTCTTGCATTTGCAATACTGGCATTTGCACTAACTATTGGTCTTGCAGGTGCGACATTTGTAAGACTATTTGGAGTAACTTTTTTGTCAAAAAGCAGAAGTGTAAACGCAGCAAATGCAATAGAAGTTCCAAAATTCATGCTAATAGGAAAAGCAATTCTTGCATCATCATGTATCATATTGGGAATTTTACCTTTTATTGGAATGAATCTGATTGTATCTGCTTTTAATTTACCGTATATGCCATCCAGTCCGTTTGAAACAATCTCAATAACAAATTCAGATGATAGTAATTTTGCAAGTCTCATGATGCCTGGTGTGTTAGTTATTCTAACATCTGTGTTTGTTGGAGTTTTTGTATTTGTTCGAATCATTGGTGGTAAAACAAAGACGATGAAATATGGTACATGGGATTGTGGATTTGGAAACTTATCTGAAAAAACTCAATACACTGCAACATCATTGGCAGAACCGATACGCAGAATTTTTGGTGTTTTTTATAAACCTCATAATGACATTGATGCTGATTTTTATACAAAAAAAAATCTGTATCTTAAAAAATCAATCAATGTAATTTCTACAACCCGAAATATTTTTGATGAAAAATTGTATGGAAAAACAATCTCTGGTAGCCTGTTTGTATTAAATAAAATACGAAAAATACAGTCAGGAAAAGTTAATGCGTATATTTTGTACATCATGGTTACTCTAGTTGCCCTTCTCTTATTCGTAGGATTTGGTACACATGAGTGATTTTTCTATTTTTGAGTATGGTCTAGGCATACTTCAGGCTCTTTTGATCATAGTTTTGTCCCCCCTAATTGTTGGAATAATGAGAAAAATCAAGGCTAAATCACAAAAACGAATAGGCGCTGGAATCTGTCAGCCATATTATGATATTATAAAATTGCTAAGAAAAGACGAGATAGTATCTGATCAAAGCTCTTGGATATTTAGAGTTACACCGTGGATAAATTTTGTTACAACTGCATCCGCCGCATTTTTTATTCCTGTATTCCTTATCTATTCTCCTTTTGGTGTTGTAGGTGATGTTTTGCTTGTTGTTGGTTTGTTTGCACTTGGGAAATTTTTTATGATGCTTGCAGGACTAGATGTAGCAAGCTCCTTTGGTGGATTGGGAAGTATCAGAGAAATGATGATGTCAGTACTTGTAGAGCCAGCATTATTTATGACTATTTTTGTAATTGCATTATTTTATGATGGAACAAACATCAGCACAATCGTTTCGTCTGCAAATGACACATCTATCTTAATTGTACCTGGAATTCTATTTGCACTAATTGCATTTTTTATTATCATGATGGCAGAAACTGGAAAACTCCCATTTGATAATCCATCAACCCATCTAGAGTTGACAATGATTCATGAATCTGTGGTACTGGAATATTCTGGAAAAAATTTAGCACTAATGGAATGGTCTCATGCAATAAAACAAATGATCTTGTTTGCATTATTTGTAGATATATTTTTCCCATGGAATTTTGTAGAACAAATTTCTCTAGTTGGAATTAGTATAGGTATACTCGTTTTCATTACCAAAGTATCGGTATTGGCAAGTTTCACTGCATTTATTGAGACATTGGTAGCAAAGTGGAGATTATTCAGAGTTTCAGATCTAATTGCAATGGCAATATCTAGTTCTATGATAGGAGTGATTTTCTTTTTCTTGTAGGTATGTCTGATTTGATCTTGCCAACACAAATTGATTTGTTACATGTATCTGCAGTAATTTTACTGATTGCTACTTTTGGAATTGTTGTAAGAAGAGGATTCTCCGATTGGTTGCATGCGTATAGGTATCAGACAATAATTCTTGCAGGAGTTGTTACCCTGATTGCATTTGTGACTAGTATTTGGGAGCTATACATTGTATCTGCTCTTACCTTGGGAATCAAGGCAATAATTATTCCAAAAGTTTTGTTTTATGTAACAAAAAAACTAGATTCCCCGATTAAATTAGAGATGAACCCCTATGTTAGCCTCAGAATCTCTGTAATAGCCTCGGCATTGTTAGTTGCAATGTCTTATTTTATGGCTTTACAATTACCTATATCGTCAGATAAAACAATTAGTGTATTTCTGCCAGTATCTTTTTCATTATTTTTCATTGGTCTGTTTATTATAATCAGTAGAAGAAAAGCACTCAACCAAATAGTGGGATTGCTAACTATTGAAAATGGTTTATTCTTGTTTGCTGTAGTAGTTACACATGGATTCTCGTTAATTATTGAGATAGGACTAATGGCCGATATTTTAGTTGGCGTGATAATATCTAGCATTTTGTTATTTAGAATGAGTCACACCTTTGATAGTGTAGATATTAAAAATCTAGAAAGTTTGAGGGATGACTAATGTTTGATACTATATTTTCATCTATTGAATCAATTTTGGTGGTTTCACTTCTTTTAACT
>JACRND010000085.1:3816-5382 GCA_016234975.1 Nitrosarchaeum sp.
AAACAAATCATTGAAACCACTACCATAATTTCTTCATTCTTAATATTGATTCAAGGATTGTTTTTACTGTCCAGTATTTTAGAAAAAAAATCCATCTCAATTTTTGATGGTCTATTTTATCTTGATTCACTAAGTGCGATTATGATAATAACAATTTCTTTGGTGGGATTCATCTCATCTCTTTATTCTGTAAATTACATGGGTAGACAATATGATAAATTAATTGTAGACCGACAAAAACTTGTCAGATATTATCAAGGATTTAACATGTTCTTGTTTACAATGTTGCTCGTACCAATTTCTAATAATCTTGGTATAATGTGGATTGCAATTGAAGCTACCACACTAGTTTCTGTTTTGTTGATTATGCTTTATACCAAACAAGGCTCAATTGAAGCATCATGGAAATATTTGCTAATAGCTACGGTAGGTTTATCACTTGCTCTATTTGGAATAATTTTATTTTACTATGCAAATTCGGTTTATGATAATTCCTTTAACTCTATTCACGGGATGGACTGGACAAACATGGTTAAAAATGCCCCACAGTTTGATCCTAATCTTGTCAAATTTGCCTTTATTTTCATACTTGTAGGATTTGGAACAAAGGCAGGCCTTGCACCAATGCATACATGGCTTCCTGATGCTCATAGTGAGGCCCCCTCCCCAATTAGTGCTCTTTTGTCAGGTGTTTTGCTGAACTGTGCATTTTATGGGCTTTTACGATTTCATATAATTTCTAGTTATTCCATAGGTCCTGAATTCTCAAATATGCTATTGATTATTCTTGGCATAATATCACTTGGCATTGCTGCAGCATCGATATATTTTCAGAAAGATGTGAAACGCATGTTAGCTTTTTCAAGCGTTGAACACATGGGAATAATCTCTGTATCTATGGGCTTTGGAGTTTTTCTAGGAATTTACGGTGCAATACTCCATATGATTAATCATGCTGTTGTAAAATCTCTGTTGTTTTTTTCAAGCGGATCAATTTCTCAAAAATACCAAACAAAATCTATTGCAGATACAAGTGGAATAATTAAGACAATGCCCATAACTGGCTTTATGTTTTTGATAGGTGGTTTGGCAATAATTGGAATGCCTCCATTCAATATTTTTATGAGTGAATTTTTAATGTTAAGTTCTGGATTTAGTTCTGAAAACTTTCTTGCTAGTGGACTAGTGATTTTGTTTCTGGTTATAATATTTGCAAGTTTTGGAAAGCATTTACTACACATGGTGTTTGGAAATCCAAAATATGAAATGGAAAAAGGCGATCTTGGAAAACTTTCAATTTTACCTATGATTATTTTAGTTTCAGTAATTTTTATAATGGGAATTTATGTTCCAGAACCTTTACAAACATTGATTGAAGATGCATCAAAAATTATACTAGTAGGCGGAGCTAACTCTTGATCAATTCACACACATGTTATACTCTGGAGGTAAAAATTTGAATCGTAAAGAAATTACTAAGAAATATTATTCCGAATTGGAAAAATTTGATTCAACTATAAAAATACTTGAAAACAATAATGAATTACATCTAACTCTCAATGATCC
>JACRND010000179.1 GCA_016234975.1 Nitrosarchaeum sp.
AGGGTATTTTAATAATAACAAAAATAAGACTTTATGGAACCAACTCCAGAAGAGCCGAAGGATGTAATTATTCTTGGGGCAATTAAAAAAGGAGCCAAAAAATTTGACAAGATACAAAAGGCAGCTCAAATAGATGCCGAGGAATTAAATTCAATTCTAGAGAAACTAGAGAAAAGAGAATTAATAACAGTTGAAGAAAAAAAGAGTTGGTTTGGTAAAAAAACAGAGATAAAAATCACAGAAAAAGGATCAAGAGAAGTAGAAGAGAGAATTCACGAATTAGAAGACAAATGGAATCAAATGTCATTATTGTACAAAAGTGGTGACAAACAAAAACTAAAGCAATACATGGACGATAACAAATCAATCCTTCCTACTATGTTATTTTTTGGAATAATGGACATGATGATGTTTTCCATGATGTTTAGCATGATGGGCATGATGATGACAGATTATGTACCTGCAGAAAGCATTCCAAGTGATGCAGGTTCGGACAGCTCATCAGATAGTGGTTCTGATGGTGGTGGATCTGATGGCATGGCTTCTGACGGTGGTGGATTTGACTTTGATGTTGGGTTCTAAGCTAAACAAAGTTGATATTTTATACTTGAAGTAAAAAATACATACAGTTGATTTACAGCTCTTATGACAATCCAGGCTTAGTCAAAGTATTATCATTTCTAAAATCACACAATACAGAATATCTTTCAGGTCAAGATTTGAGTGATGTTTTAAGAATAAGCAGAGTTGCAGTTTGGAAACACATTAAAAAAATCAGAAATCTAGGATATAAAATAGAATCAAAACAAAAGCTAGGGTACAGACTCGAATCCAACACAAATATGTTGCTGCCGTGGGAAATCACAGCAGGCTTAAAGACCAAACTATTTGGAAAGCAGGCATATTATTTTGATTCAATTGATTCTACTCAAAATCAAGCAATAAAAATGGCTTCGGATAAAGTAAACAATGGAACAGTAATAATTGCAGAAAAACAAACCAACGGAAAAGGAAGGTTGGGTAGAAAATGGATATCACCTAAAGGCGGCATCTGGCTTTCGATAATTTTGCATCCCAAATTTGACATATCAGTTATTACATTATTTCCAATAGCTTCTGCATTAGCACTATCAAATGCAATAGAAAAAACACTAGACATCAAATCAGAATTGAAATGGCCAAATGACATAACAATCAAAGGTAAAAAAGTTGCAGGGATGTTAGTAGATGCATCAGTAGAGTCAAATAAAATAGAAAATCTTGTTTTGGGGGTTGGGATAAATTTTGATGTAGATATCAAGCAAATTGAAAAGATCTTAAAAGATACACCAAATTTTTACGGAGTTGCATCGTTGAGCGAACAAAATAAAACAATAAAACCAATTTCACTAGTGCAATCATTTTTGATGGAGTTGGAACAGATGTATAATTTATTGAATACTGGTGATACTAAAAAAATCATCAGAGACTGGACAAAAAAATCATCAACAATAGGTCAAAATATAGAACTGAACACAGAAGATGGAAAAATTAATGGTAAGGCAATTAAAATAGACAATGATGGAGCACTAGTGATATCAGAAAATAAGAAAAACAGACGAATTACTTCAGGAGACATTACATATATTTTAAAATGATATAAAAGGAATAAATATTATTTTTTGGAAGATTTTCTAGGAGGTTTTCTCTTATTTTTGGATACAGGTGATTTTCTGGTTGATTTTCTATCTGAGATTAGATGTGATTGTTCCTTTAAGAGATTTTTGAGATCATTTTGGATGTCAAAAATCACTGTAATCATGTCTTCTAGTGCCTTAGAATACTGATCATAAGCAAATAGTAATTCAGACTGTTTTTTAGATATTTTAGAAAGGTATTCGTTTGAGCGTAAAAGGTTAGCAGAAGTAATTAATTCAGGCATGTCTGAAATTGGCTCCCCTAATTCATCTAATTCTAATTTAATATCTTGAATCTTCTTACGAAGATTATAGATTATTTCGCCCAGACCTATAGCACTCAATCTAAAAACATGTATTTGTTAAAAGATTAAAGATTTACTAAGAGAAATAAACATTAATTTTGAACTAAAAATGGTAGCAATATGCCAATAGATACAGTTTATTATAAAATGGAAATAAAATATATCTCAAGTCCGAATATCAAACACATTGATGATACGCGGTTTTCTAGCTGTAATTGTATTATTTTCTAGTTTCATTTCAGTTCCAGTGTTTGCTCAAACTTCAGAAGATCCGCAGATAATGTTCAAACAAGCCAACGAGCATTTTGGGAAGGGGGAATACAATGAGGCAATTGTAATCTATGATGATATTTTAGAAATAGCTCCAAACAATATATCCACATTAAAAATGAAGGCTATTGCACTGAGTAATTCGGGATATCATGAAAAATCACTAAAAGAATTCTTTAAGATCCTTCAGTATAGACCAGATGATATTACAGCACTTATTGGAATGGGTATAGGGTTTGGAAATTTGGGAGAGTACGAGGAAGCCAAGCACTATTTTGAGAAAGCAGTCAAGAGAAAGCCAGATAGTGTTATGATCAATAATTATAAAGAATTTACAGATAAGGTGATTGTAAAATATCCATACACAGCAACAAAAAAACCAGGAGGTCTAGAAAAAGAAGAGAGAATAAAAATTCCAGAGTGGGTCAAACCAATTGCAAGATGGTGGGCAGAAGGGCAAATTGAAGATTCTGAATTTGAATCAGCGTTGCTATTTATGATAGAAAATAAAATCATAGAAATTCCACCAGTAGAAACAAAATCAGAAACAGATAACAAAATACCAGATTGGATACGAAATAATGCGGCATGGTGGGCAGGAAATACGATAAATGACAAGGATTTTGTGTCAGGCATCCAATACATGATAGAGAAAGGAATCATAGTTGTAAATACTAAAAAATCACAGGATGTGATTCAGAAAGAAAAACAGGATGAATTTTATTTGTTTGAAAAGTACCTACGCAGTATTTCAAAAAATGTTTCAGATGAAAAACGATACATAGAATACCCAAATCCGAGTCAAGATGTAATAAAAAAATTCCTCAGAGATTATAGAAAATGGAATTTTGAAGAAGAGGCAAAAACAGCATCCAGTAACTTCCCAGACCCTACATATGAAATCATAGATGATGTGTATGTTATTCATTACAAAGTTTTTGTTAATGAGCAGCCATCAGGATTACCGTTGGATCATGTCAGTACATTGCAAAATTCATTTTCATTTTGGGAAAATCAAGAACTAGTCACCAACGGACAAAAAGCTAGGATGGTATTTGAAATTACGAATCAAAAACAAGAAGCAAATGTATGGGTGACATGGGTAGTGCGAGATATAGGGCAAGGAGTACTAGGTCATGCACATTTGGGAAAGGGAATAGTAGAAGTCACGCTAGGAGATTACAACTGTGATGGAAGCTTTCAGCTATATGATGTAAAAACGGTTGAAAAAATAATGACACATGAGTTGGGTCATTCAATAGGACTTGAACATACATCAGATCCAAATAACATAATGTATACATCGCTAAAACCAAGCTATGCATATTGTCTGCTAGGATAATTTCTCAAATTAAAAAACAAATAAAAAATTAATTGCTCCCAATTATCATTTAGCATCATTCCAATTCTATAAAATTAGAATGAGCATTAGCTTAACCTACACACAATTAACCTGCAGAAGTTATGTAAAATGAATAATAAGCTAAATGCCCAACTGGAGAGTGTTATGCTTAAAAGTACAATGATCTCAGGACCAAAATGCCCTTCATGTGGTGATAAAAAAATGGTGACGGATGAAACCACTGGTGAATTATTTTGCGGAAAATGTGGTTTTGTAGTTTCAGATAAAATTTCAGAGACAGGTGCAGAATGGCGCTCCTTTGCAAATGATGATACAAACAGAACCAGGGTAGGAGCTGGAACATCATTAACAATACACGACATGGGATTATCAACAGTAATCGGTGCTGTCAATAAGGATTCTACTGGAAAGCCACTTACATCATCAATGAAGAATTCAATTGAAAGATTAAGAACATGGGATAGTAGAACACAAGCGCATTCTTCTGCAGATAGAAATCTAAGACAGGCACTAAATGAAATGGATAAATTAAAAGACAAACTTGCATTAACAGATGCAGTGGTTGAAAAAGCTGCATACATCTATAGAAAGGCCATGGAGAAAAAACTTGTAAGAGGTCGTTCTATTCAAGGCCTAGTTGCAGCATGCCTTTATGCTTCATGCAGAAATACTGAAACACCTAGAACTTTGGATGACGTTGCCAAGGGTATCAA
>JACRND010000008.1 GCA_016234975.1 Nitrosarchaeum sp.
CATTTAAAGACAGACCTGCAGGAGTTGCAATATCAAAGGCAAAGGAATTTGGATTATCTGCAGTAGGTTGTGCATCTACTGGTAATTTAGCATCTGCAACTGCAGCACATGCAGCTAAAGCTGGATTGCCATGTCATGTGTTTGCACCAAGTAATATAGAGATGGCAAAAATTGCACAGGCATTATCTTATGGCGCAAATTACATTGCAGTTGATGGAACATATGATGATGCAAATAGAATTGCTGCACAAATTGGCGATAGCAAAGGAATTGGAATTGTAAATATTAACATGCGTTCTCATTATGTAGAAGGTTCCAAAACACTTGCATACGAAGTTGCAGAACAACTTAGCTGGCAAGTTCCTGATCAGCTTATAGTTCCTGTAGGAAGTGGTGCAATGTTAAATGCAATTTGCAAAGGATTTGAAGAATTACAAACAGTTTCATTGCTGAATAATGTTTCAAATATGCACATGATAGCAGCACAACCACATGGATGCGCTCCCATAGTTGACGCATTTAAGAAAAACAGCAAAGAAGTAATCCCAGTAGAGCATCCTGATACAATTGCAAAGAGTTTGGCAATAGGTGATCCTGGAGATGGTAGATATGTACTAAAAAGATTATCGCAATACAATGGATTTGCAGAAGAATGTAACAATAAAGAAATTTTAGATGCAATACTGCTTTTGGCAAAGACTGAAGGAATATTTACAGAACCTGCAGGTGGAGTTTCTGTTGCTATACTTCAAAAGATGGTAGAACAAGGAAAAATTGACAAAAATGACTCTGTAGTATGTTATGTCACTGGAAATGGATTAAAAGCAACTGAGGCAATAATGGAAGTTTTACAAAAACCAAAAGTAATGAAGACAAATATCACAGAAATATCGGCGGTAGTAAACTAGAATGGCAAATATCACATTTACAATTCCATCAGTACTAAATCAAGGCGGTGGAGAAAAAAAAACAGAGATTTCAGCTGATTCTCTAACTAGCGCATTTGCAAAAGTCTCTGAAATTATGGGTGATGATTTTAAGAGACGAGTTTTAGAAGGTGATGGAACTCCTCGCTCTTTGATTAATATTTACATTAATGGAAAAAATGCAAAATTTTCTGATGGAATGAACACTACTCTAAATGATGGAGATGAAGTGTATATTCTACCTGCAGTAGCCGGCGGTTCTGGAGAACTATCTGCAAAAGAACTAGATAGATTCTCAAGACAAGTAATGCTAGAGGAAATTGGTTATAACGGACAACTAAAACTAAAAAATTCCAAAATTTGTGTTGTAGGTGTAGGTGGATTAGGAAATCCAATTACATCAAGACTAGCTGCGATGGGTGTTGGTACTTTACGAATTGTTGATAGAGATGTAATAGAGTTATCTAATTTACATCGTCAAACAATGTTTGATGAATCAGATGTTGGCCAAGTAAAAGTAGAAGTTGCTGCAAAAAAATTACAAAAACTAAATCCTGATTGTAAAATAGAAGCCTTGGCAATTTCAGTAAATGATTACACTGCACTTGAAGTGGTTGAAGGGTGTAATGTTGTAATCGATGCACTTGATAGTGTCAATGCAAGATATGCGCTAAACAAAGCATGTGTTAAATTTGGAATTCCATTTGTTACCGGCGCTGCAGTTGGAGTATCAGGACAGATATTTACAATTCTACCTAAAGAATCTGCATGTTATTACTGCATGTTTCCTGAACTAAACGAGGATACAATGCCAACTTGCAGTATTGAAGGAGTTCATCCATCAATACTTTCTATTGTAGGAGGAATTGAAGTATCAGAAGCTGTTAAAATTATTATTGGAAAAAAACCTAGTCTATCCCAAAGAATTCTTCATATTGATTTAGAAAATCTTGATTTTACAAACACTAGAACATTTAGAGCTGAAGAATGTCCAATTTGTGGAACAGGAAAAATTGCAGTAGTACCAAAAGAAGAACTAATCTTAGAAGAACTATGTGGAAGAAGTCGTGGAAAGAGAACCTATTCCATTACTCCTACTGAAACATTTGATATTGATGCAAACAAAGTTACTATTATTGCAAAAAAACAAGGATTCATAGTAGAAAATTTAGGTGACTTGGGATTATCAATGAGGACAAATGATCTTTCTGTGAGCTTTATGAAAAAAGGTTCTGCAGTAATAGTGGGACCAAAGGATGAAAATGATGCCATAACATTGTACAAAAGTCTACTTGGTAGAGAATTGAGTGCAAAAACTAGTCTATAAAAATTTCATAAATTATAACAAAAAGATACAAAATATCTCGATCATATCATAGAACAAAGGCAAAAGTATAATTTTTATGTCACTGTTATCTAATAATTTTATATAATCTAATATTATGATGAAAAAATCTCAAAAATTTGTCAAATTGTGGACAATTCGTCCATTAGCCTTATATACAAATTTTAAAGAGAAAAGCCAATAACATGAATAACGAAATAGGACGTAAAATAACTAGTCTTACATTAATGACAATTATGTTAGCTGGCGGTATGATCGTTGCTGTACCTTCAATGGTACCAGTAGCACATGCAGCTAACGCTAACCTATTTGTCTCCGCAGAAAACTCGCAGTTTAACAACTATATGTCAGGTCCTCAAGTAATTGAGGTCGTAGTAATTAACTCAGATATTTCTGATACCGATCAGCAACGTGGTGAACCAGATGTAACTGTCAACGGCAAAAAGCTAAGAATGGCTCAAGCTACTGATGGTAACTGGTATGGTTACTTTGCAGACAAGACTATGGCTCAAACAGCTGATAGCACTGTATTATCCGCAGGTAAAGGATTGGACTTTGGACAATTCTGTTCAAGTGCATCCACAAAATTATCTGATAATGATACAATATTATTTTCAGATACTTCTGGTGTCGCTCTTCCAATTAGAACCACAGGTGCAAACTTTGGTGTTAACGGAACAGCAACAATCACAGATTGTACAACATCCTTTAATTCACCAGCTGCAGGCGTAATCAATGCAAACGCAACTCACACATCAACTGGTGGTAGTTTAACCTACACACTAGCAAGTGGAGTTGAAGGCAGAGTCTCAGACGTAGTCAGAGAAGCAAAAGCAATCAACAATCCTCCTACAGCAACTGGGACAGGATTCGGTCAAATCCATTTGAAAGACGATGGTTTATGGCCATTTATCCAACTGTATACTTTCTCAACTGGTGGTAATGCTGTTGTTCAATACAACAAAGGTGGTGGAGTTCAAACAACTACACTAACATTTGATACTGTTGAACAATTTGCAAACATATCAACTGATAAAGCAAAGTATACACAAAATTCTCAGATACACGCAACAATTACTGATTTATGGTTAAATATTGACCCAACTGATGAAGACTCTTGGACATTTTCAGCAAACTCAACAAATACATCTGCATTTGGCACATATTATCAAGTATTCAATGAGAACGGCGCCGCAATGGCAGCCACAGCTAGTGCAACTCCACA